>JBFLWV010000001.1:0-40031 GCA_040757655.1 Patescibacteria group bacterium
TGGATGACCGCGCTATGCTCATTGCCTGCGGACTCTGGAACTACCATCTGGATGCAACCAGCTGTTAATTCCAGAATCTGGAGGAGGGCGTTCCTGTTAGATTATTATTTCGCAACTACTCTAATATCGAAAATATTGAAAAATTACCATTTTCTGGCCGTCAAGAGCTCGCAGAGAGACTAGAAAGTACATTAGCGCAACTTAAAAAGCAACTGAAAGCAACTCCTAATGGAGTTGAGATGATGGATGGGTCGTCTGTATGCGCAGAAGCGAATCCAGAGGGATCGTTTGTTCTTAAGGGGATGGATAGAATAATATCTACTGATACCAGTGAACAGAATGGCAAAGGTGTCGTACAGGATTGGGAGGATATTATTCAACCATTTCCAGTGTTCAAAACTTTAGAAGAGGCCAAAGATCATATTATAAAGACCGCAAAATTGTATGGTTATACCATAATTGAAGAGTAAATTATTTTTTCAATGCCTCGTCCTCACATTCTTGTCTTTAGTCTTGCCTACCGCCCCTATGTGGGCGGTGCGGAGATTGCGCTTGAGGAAATCATGCGGCGGCTGCCGCAGTATTTTTTTACCGTCATTACCGCGCGGGCATTGAAAAATTTTGAATACGTGAAGTTGCCAGATGTTGAGGAAAAAGACAATGTTCGTATTGTGAGAGTTGGCTCCCGGAGCCGTTACGTAGGACAATATGCATATCCGTTATCGGCTTTACAACGTGCATACCGGGAAGCACGATTCACTAAACCTTCTTGCGTATGGGGAATGATGGAATCGTACGGTGGAATAACCGCAATGTTTTTTCATCAGCATTACCCTGATGTGCCATATATTTTGACCATGCAAAGCGGTGATTCGCCATCGTTCTGGGGTTTGCGTACGTGGTTCTGGAAACCGTGGTATAAGAAAGTATTTACGCACGCAAACGCGATTCAGGCGATTTCAAATTACCTCGCAGTACGCGCGAAACAATATGGTGCGAAGGGTGAGATACGAGTGATCCCCAATGGGGTAGATAACGTCTTTTTTGAACAGGTCAATGATGAGGAGCGGATGAAGCTGCGGCAGGATTTGGGTTTGGGCGAACATCAAGTGGGCATTATTACGGCATCGCGGTTAGTCCATAAGAACGGCATTGATACGCTCATTGAAGGATTTAACCTTTGGCAGAAAGGCGGCTGGGATGGAATGCTGCTCATTCTAGGAAGAGGACCCGGTGAGGCGATGTTGAAAGGCATGGCGCAAACGTATGGGATCAGTGCGATGGTAAAATTTATGGGAGAAATTCCGTATACAGAGTTGCCGGGATATTATCATGCAGCTGATGTATTCGTGCGCCCATCGCGATCGGAGGGTTTGGGAAACGCATTTCTTGAGGCGATGGCATGCGGCATTCCGGTTATCGGCACGTCAGTGGGCGGCATTCCCGATTTTCTTGTTCATGAACACACTGGGCTCTTTGTTCAGCCCGGCGACCCGGAGGCGCTCGCAAAATCCTTCGCACGATTATGTAGCGATACAGATTTATCGCAACATTTAGTTCAAGATGCGCACAGGCTTGTGCGGGAAAAATATTCATGGGATTCCGTGGCTTTATCCATGGGAGAATTATTTAAAAAGTATGTTAAAGTTGCTTGACAGGTTTTTATCCTCCCTAACGTCGCTTGGCGGACACGCGCATCCTGAATTGGAATTGTTCTTGCGCTACGCGATCGCAGGTGGCGCAGCTGCCATATCAGATCTCGTGATTGTGTGGTCATTGGTGGAATATGCGCATCTCCATCCCTTTATCGCAGGCGCTATCTCGCTATGTTTTGGTATCGTGATTAATTTCAGTATTAGTCGTTATTGGTCATTTAAAAGTAAAGGTCCGCTGCTGCAGGAGTTTATTACCTTCGTGACCGTAGCTGCCATTGGCACGATTATCAATTATGGGACATTCGTGTTTTGTATCAGCATATTGCAGGTATGGTATATGGCAGCAAAAGTGCTCGCCATTATCATTGCATGGGCATGGAATTACACGTTAAACCGCCGCGTGACTTTTAAACAAATAACCTTTAAGTCAGAATAGGCAATGGACAAATGATAGTGTATGGATGACAAAAATGGTAAGAAGAAAATAATTCTTGCGTGCGAGATTTACCCACCCGACATCGGCGGACCGGCGACGTATGCGTCAGAACTGCGGGAACAATTATTATTACATGGTTACATGATTACGTTGTTATCTTTTGCCGATCAGTCAAGACAGGAAAAGATTCAAGGAGGGCTCTTTAATATTAATCGTAACGAGAATGTGGTAGTGAGAAGCATAAAGTATGCGTTGAGATTGCTTACTTTAGCGAACGCAAGAAGCGTGATCTATGGCATGGGACCGGTGGCAAGCGGTCTGACGGCAATTGTGGTCGGCTGGTTACAACGTTGTACGGTGGTTATCCGCGTTCCCGGTGATCGGGCATGGGAAACACATTGTATGCAGGAGAAAAATCCAGAATCATTTGAGGATTTTCAGCGCAAAGCGCACATGGGTTGGGTTGGCTTATTGGAACGTATAGAGCACTTCGTGGTGAGGAGAGCGGATCAGGTAGTGGTACCAAGTGAATTTTTGAAAAAAGTTGTACAGGGATGGGGGGCGAAGGAAGATAAAGTGACGGTCATCCCGAATGCGGTTACCCTCCCTGTTGCTGAATCATCGCCTCAATCCAGTTCTCTTTCCATCTTAGCCATCGGACGATTGGTACCGTGGAAAGGGTTATCTGATCTTCTCCAGGCGTTCCAGATTGTGTTAAAGTCAAATTCTGAGGCGACGCTTACTATAGTTGGAGATGGTCCTGAACGGGCGCGGTTGGAAAAGTTGGCGCGTGAATTAAACGTTTCCCATCAGACGCATTTTTCAGGATCTGTGTCCCGTGAGCGCCTCTCGTATTATTGGCAGCGCGCTACCCTCTTCGCGCTTCCTTCGGGTTATGAAGGATTTCCTCATTTGGTATTAGAGGCGTGGGCCGCGGGTGTTCCCGTAGTGGTGAGCGACGCGCCGGGGATTGCCGCAATCGTGCGCAATGGCGAAAACGGCCTCGTGGTGCCTTACCATGACATCAGCGCACTTTCAAATGGCATCACGGCGCTCCTCCTCGATAGAGACCTCCGAAACCGTCTGAGCGAGGGAGGGAGGAGAACCATTCGACAGTACCGTTGGGATCGCGTGACAGGTCCCACCATTCAACTTCTCCTCAAAAAGGGCGCCTCGTGTTATACTGTGTGCTATGAGTGCAAGGAATAAAAAACCATCAATGAAATTTGATTTTGTTACCATTGCCTCGCACCAATTGCGGACGCCGCTTTCTGCGATGAAGTGGTTCCTTGAAATGCTTATTGCAGGCAATGCTGGACGGCTTACAGGCAGGCAGCGTGAATTTATCAGTGAAATATATAAATCAAATGAACGAATGATCCGATTGGTGAATGATCTCCTCATCGTATCAAAGATAACACAAAAAAATTTCCACCTCTCACCGCATCCTTTCATTTTTGAGCGTATGGTGGCATCAATGGTGAAGGAAGTGAAGCCAATAACCCAATCAGCGCAGATAACGGTAGTTTCAAAATTTGATCCAACCCAACATACCTGCGTCAATGCAGATGAGGACAAAATACGGCAGGTCATCCGCACCCTTTTTGACAATGCGGTCCGCTACATGATCGATGGCGGCCTGATTGTGGTAAGGATAGAACGCAAGAATCATTCCATCGCGCTTGAAATACAAGATACGGGAGTAGGAATCCCTCCCCAAGAACGCTCAAAAATATTTCAGCAATTCTTCAGAGGAAGTAATGTCGTACGCATGCGCACGGAGGGGACCGGATTGGGTTTATTTATTGCGCGTGCGATCATGGTTGCCTCTGGCGGTTCCCTACGCTTCACTTCCCAGGAAGGCAAAGGTTCGACGTTCCGCATGAGCCTTCCTGTAGCTCAGCCTCCTCAGACGCACTCATGTGAACAGCCTGTTCCAAAGAGACGATAACATAATGAGCTATGAGAATCCTGCTCATAGAGGATGAGAAAATGTTGGTAGCTGCCTTGCGGGAGGAGTTTCAGAGGAGGAAGTGCACCATCCTCACCGCCGCGGACGGAGAGGAAGGTTGGCGCATTCTTTCCGCATACCCTGTCATTGATGTTATTGTGTTGGATTTGGTGCTTCCCAAGATGGACGGATTTGAGCTTTTGAAAAAGATAAAAGCCGATAAGAAGCTTAAAATTATACCTCTGGTTGTGCTTACTAATCTTTCGGATGATACTACTATCTCCGCGATTGTAGCGGCAGGAGGGAGGGATTACCTCGTGAAAGCTGATTACACGTTGCACGAAGTAGCGGCAAAAGTACTCGATATCGCCAAGAGGTCTGTATTTCAAAAGCCTAAGGAACCACAGAGTCCAATTATGTTATGACAGGTATGGCAGCGCCACCGCATGTATTCATGGTTTCGTTAGACCGGAGTTTGGCGGGAGAAGGAGGAACTGATGCGGTCGCACGGCACACGAGGTATGCAGAGGTGTTGCAGGGGCCGCTTTCTGTGGTCGTGGTGACGCCGCCCGGGTTTCAGCATTTGAAGATTAATGAACGGCTAGAGACTTTTCCTACCAATGCGAGAGGGCTCATCGGACATGCGCGCTCTATTTTTTATTATTATCGCATTATACGACGAGCAAAACCCATTCACTTACTCATCGCCCAAGATCTCGCAGCGCCCGTTATGCTGCTACTAAAGTGGTTCACCAAACTGCCCTTATTGGTAAATATTCATGGGGTATGGTGGGATAGCTGGTTTTCAAAAAAAGGGTGGCGGCATCGCTGGTATCTCCCCATTATGGTCTTTGTTTTCAAGAATGCTGATGCGGTAAGAGTTGTTTCTCATCACTTACGGCGTGAGCTTATTAAGCGGGGACTTCATGCGCGGCGCATTCATGTCATTCCTACCCCCGTGAATCTTATACGGTTTATGCGCTCCCGTCCCGAGGCTTTAGAAGAGGTGCAGCGGAAGATTCCTTCACCGTTCGTATTAGCAGTAGGCAGGCTTGAATATGAGAAAGGGTTTGACCAGTTGCTCTTTGCCTGGGAATTACTGCAACAGCAAAAAATAAATGCCCATCTTGCGATTGTGGGAGAAGGGAGCAAGAGGTCAGCATTGGAAGCATGGGTGCATGATCACCATTTGGAGGCTTCCGTGACTTTTATGGGGCGAATCGCGTCAGAAAGTTTGCCTCCTTTTTATCATGCGGCGCGTTGCGTGGCGCTCGCGTCCCGCAGTGAAAGTTTTGGGAAAGTCCTTGTGGAAGCTGGCGCGGCAGGAAAGGCATCGGTCGCCACAAACACCCATGGCGCGGCGGAGATTATTCAAAATGGCACAACAGGCTATCTCATTCCGCAGGGCGGCATGAAGGCGTTTGCGGAAAAATTGGCAAGGGTGATATCAGATCCCGTACGCACGGAAGAGATGGGCAGTAAAGCGCGCGCGCGGGTCATGCAGATATATGACGGTGAGAAAAACAGCGAAAAGCTAGTACGATTATGGAAGCGAATGGCAAGGGCATCATAAATGTTCTCTTTATCACACGGCGCGTGGACCAGGGGCATCCGCTCGCGGGTTTTGCATGGGCATGGGTGCGGGAATTGAACAAGCAGCTCGCGATGGCTGGCGGTCAGCTCACGGTGGTAACACTTGAGCCAAGCAGTGCGGAAGGTTTAATGGGAAATATCGCCGTTCATTCGGTGCGAAGGGGTAAGAAGAATCGGTTTAAAGACTTTATTGCATTTAGCATTTTGTTGAAATCGCTTGTATCCCAAAACGACATTATTTTCATACATCAGCATCCCGTGTATGCTCTTATTGCAGCGCCGTTCGCGAAAATATACCGGAAAAAAATTTACCTGTGGTACGTGCATAAAAAAGTTGATTATAAATTAAGAATTGCCGCCGGGGTCTGTAGCGGCATATTCACTGCATCAAAGGAAAGCTTCAGATTGCGCACGCACACCCCCGTGCACGTGGTGGGCCATGGCATAGACACTGATTTCTTCACCCCCGCTGAAGGGACCAGTCAGAACAGCACGACGGTCGTATTGAGTGTAGGCAGGCTGTCGCCCATAAAAGGATATGACATACTTATCGAAGCAGTGCGCTATCTCGTGCAACAGCAGAATAATGTGACCGTTCGTATCGTAGGTGGTCCCGGACTTGAAGGGCAGAAAGAGTATGCAGCAGGATTGGAACAAATGGTGAAGGATAAAGGATTGCAAGGAATAGTGCGATTGGTAGGCCCGGTTGCCCATCGAGACATTGTTAATGAGTATAGGAATGCCGATGTGTGCGTGAACCTGTCAGATACCGGCTCGCTTGATAAAGCAGTGCTTGAGGCGATGGCGTGCGGCATGCCGGTCATCACCTCCAATGAAGCGTATCAAAGCATAGTGACGCCCATTGAGCCTTCCTTATATGTTTTCCGTACACCAGATGCGGTTGCTACCGCGATTAAAAGAGTCATTGCCATGCCGCCGGAAGCGCGTCGACAGTTGGGCGGGCGGCTACGCGCGCTCGTGGTGCGGGATCATGATTTAAAGGAATTGGTGAAAAAAATTATATCAATCGTATGAGGGTATTATTATTAGGCGCGCATGGCCAGTTAGGCATGGCAGTAAGTACGCTATTGCCGCGGGACACGCTGCGCTGGGGGAGAGAGGAACTTGATTTGACGCGTATGGAGGCAATTCGTCCCTGTATCATCGCGGCGAAACCTGATATCATCATCAATGCAGCAGCTTTTACTGATGTGGACCGGTGCGAAATCGAACGCGAGCTCGCCGTGGCAGTGAACGAAGAAGCAAGTGAGACCATTGCGGGTGCGGCAAAAGAGCTTGGCGCATATTTTATCCAGATTAGCACCGATTATGTGTTTGGAGGAGATATCTCGAGGATGGCGCCTTACAAGGAGTCTGATATCCCGCACCCGGTCAATTTTTACGGCATGACCAAGCTTAGCGGCGAACAAAAGATACAGGATATCGGTGGCAGGATCCTTATTATACGCACTTCAGGGCTGTATGGGGGAAGGAATACTCAAGCGAATTATGTGCAAAAGATTTTAGAGTTCGCCCGCATGCAGCCTGCGGTACGCGCCACTGCTGACCAAGTCTATTCGCCCACATGGGTGCAAGAGTGCGCCCGAAGCATTTGGCACCTCATCGAGGAGGGGAAAGAAGGTCTCGTACATTTGGTGAATACAGGCGCGGTAAGCCGTTTTGATTTTACGAAGGCTATTATCGAATTTTCAGGATTGGCAACCGACGTGCTTTCTGCGCAAAGGTCTGATTTTCCCTTGCTTGCGCCGCGACCCGCATTTTCTGCGTTAACCAGTGAGCGAATTATCCTGGAGACTTATATGAACGATTGGAAAACAGCATTACAAAATTATTTCAAAGAGTTTGCGGTATGAACATATTGGTTGCAGCGTACAAATTTGGCACGGAGCAGGAAATCGGCGAACATCTTGGCACGTACCATTATTTCATAGAAAAAATGCGCAGAGTGGTAAAGAGTGGTCATGAGGTGCATGTGGTCTGTCCTTGGTTGACGTTTATGAGAAAAGGAAGCGTGAAGTTTGACGGTATCACCATTCACCGTTATTGGCCTCCTCTTTTTAATGTCGCGTGGGCGTGGCCGTTGAATCGTTTCGTGCGTTGGTGGTATATGGTGCGCACGAGGAAAAAAACATTGCAGGTGTTGAATGCATTCAAATGTGAGGTGGTGTATGTATGGCAGGCGCGCGAGACTGGATATGCATTGAGCCAGATTAAAGGGAAATTAGGAGTGCCGCTCATTTTCCGCCAGATTACTGCGTGGCGATGGCACTTTGAACGCACCATTGCCGACATCTTTGCATCCCGTCGCTGGTACCGGATAGCGCAAAGACTCAAACTGCAGCGCGTGACTGATCCCATATTGCATCATCTTCTCGATCTCGGCATACACGTCCATTATGCGCGCACGATTTACCGATGTACGGATAAGGTGGTTTTGTTAAGCAATGCCGCAGTTGAGGAAGCAGTTACGTTGGGGTTACCTCGCTCGAAAGCAGAGACGATAGGAGTCGCGATTGAAGATAACGTATTTAAACCACTCCTCACAGGAAAGAAAATACTACGGGAACAACTAGGTATAAAGGGTGAAAAAGTGATTTGTTTCATTGGCAGATTGAATTTTGCAGAGAAAGGGATCGGGTGGCTTCTCTCCGCAATGCCCGCAATCCTACACGCAGTGCCGGAATCAACATTGGTGATGGTGGGCGGAGGAGTGGAGATAGAGCGGGTGAAACGTATATGCCATGCACTTTCAATCGAACCTTCGGTGCAGTTAGCTGGTAAAAAATCTCTTCTTGAGCTTGTGAAATTTATAAACGCATCAGATGTATTTGTGCTTCCTTCGCTTTGGATGGAGGCATTCGGGCAAGTAACCATTGAAGCAATGTCGTGCGGCGTGCCCGTCGTTACCAGCGATGCGGGCGCGAGTCCGGAGATTAATCTACACGGAGAAACAGGGTATGTGGTGCATGTGCACGATACGAAAGCCCTCGCGGACGCCATCATCGCCCTTTTAAACAACGAGACCTTAAGGCAGCGTTTTGGCCGTGCCGCACGAGAGAGGGTGATGGAGAAGTACACCTACGATGTTATGACGAATAAGTTTATTGATATTATTAGCTCATCAATTAACTCAAATATCAAAACTCAAAACTCAAAACCATAACTCAAATCTATTAAGCTTTAAGTTTTGAGATAATTATGAAAATTCTCGTTACCGGCGTTACGGGTTTCGTCGGCGGGCATTTGGCAGAATTTCTCGCGGTGCATCATCCAGAGATTGAACTCCATGGCACTGCGCGCACGTTAGAAGCGCCGCATTACATGGAGTTTCTGAAAGGACGATTACGATTCCATGAGTGCGATATTGATGACAAGAGGGGGGTAGAAAAGACAATATCCGATGTATTCCCTGATGTGATAATTCATCTCGCTGCACAGAGCTATGTAAACTCATCATGGGAACGTCCGGAAGCGACATTGCATACCAATATTATTGGCCAAAGCAATGTATTTGAAGCGGTAAGGGGATTGATGAGCGATGCCTATAATCCGACGATACTTATTGCGTGTTCATCAGAGGAATATGGGTTTCATGCGCCCGTTGGGGGGTTTACTGAAGCAAGCCCCTTGCGGCCTCATTCGCCCTATGCCTTGTCAAAAGTTGCGCAGGATTACATGGGTTATCAGTATTGGAGCGCGTACGGTATGAAAATAATCCGCATTCGGGCGTTCAATCATACGGGACCGCGGCGTGATCCAGTCTTTGGGGTGTCAGGATTTTGCAGGAAGGTTGTGGAGATTGAAAAAGGAATGCATCCACCACAACTTGAGACGCGAGACCTTACCGCAGTGCGCGATTTTACCGACGTGCGTGATGTCGTGCAAGCGTATTGGCTTGCCATTGAACGGTGTCGCGCAGGGGAGGTGTATAATGTGTGTTCTGGGAAGGGAGTGAGTTTTAGAGAAATTATTAATGTAGTAACGAGTCTTTCGCGTGTGCAACCAATTACCCTTGTCCCTGATCCCAAAGGGGTGCGGCCTACTGATGGCGGCGTTATCATCGGCAACAACAAAAAATTCTGCCAAGCTACTGGATGGCAACCTCATTATGATTTTCTCCATCAAACGATTCCTGATATCGTGGAGTATTGGAGAGGTAATTTAACATAAATGACACCCTGGGACGCTTTCTTTCATCATTACGTGCAAAAAATCTTCTCCGAGAAACGTTGTGTTATTGATATTGGAGGAGGTTTGCGGGCTGTACGAGGGAGGGGGAACCGTTATGAGCCATCGCGCGCATGGTTAAGCTCTCTCATCGAAAAGGTTAATTACAAAATTATGGATCCTGTACCTGATTATCGACCGGATCTCATCGGTGATATTGAATATTTACCTTTCCAGGATAATACGCAAGAAGCAATTATATGTTTGGCGGTATTAGAACATGTGCAAGATCCTTGGAAAGCGTGCCGTGAAATACGACGGGTACTCATACCAGGAGGTTTTTGTCTTCTCTATGTGCCTTTTTTATATTATTACCATGCGGAAAAAGGATATTACAAAGATTATTGGCGATTTACTCAAGACGCACTCTCGCTATTGCTCCAGGATTTTACCGAGGTTGATATCCAGAATGTGCGCGGCGCCATAGAGACGTGGCTGCATTTGAGTCCTTTTGGCAAATGTACTCCGCTCCGCGCGTTCTGTCGCTGGTGTGATAAGGCGTATGGCAAGATTGCGAGCAGGCAAGTGAGCGGATACTATGTTTTTTGTGTAAAATAAATATGTCACGTATAGAATTTCTTTTAAAGTACCTTAAACCCGGCATCATCCTTGATATCGGAAATTTGGGGAGAGCAAAACTTTTCCATGAGCGTCTCATTAAAGAATTTCCCCAATCCGAGATTCATGGGATCGATATCGAAGACCAAGCGCAGTATGGTTTGCATTTTCCTCATCAGATGGTTGGTAATGCTGAACACATGCCGTATCAGGATAACTTTTTTGATTCGGTATATATGGGTGAGGTTATTGAGCACAGCTGGGTGCCTAAGCAGATTATTGACGAATGTTATCGCGTGCTAAAGAGGGGAGGAGTTTTAATTTTGGATTGCCCCAACGTATATGCGCTCTCGCGTATGGCGCGGTTTTTATTTACTGGCCGCGATGTCATACTCGGCAGCCCCAATCATCGCATTTTTTACTCGCGTGCCATGATGGAAAATATGCTTGCAATGAGCGGATTTCAGCAAGTAATAACTTTAGCCGACCGCAAATGCACCATTAAGTCAAGAAGTTTTACTCTTCCTCGCTTCGGCTCCTTTAAATATCTCGGCGAGCATCTTCTCGCCGCAGCGTGGAAATAATATGAGACAGTAGAAGAATATCTGCGTCTATCTGCGTTCGGCCGCATTACGGAACAAACTATGATTTAGATGAAGCTTATTGCGGCCGAGTATCTGCATTGATCTGCGTGCACACCTTTTTACTGCATTGTTCTACACTCTCAATATGCAACGAAAAGTAACACTATTTGCATTTCCATTGCATTTGAAAATACCTAATGGTTACTGGGATCAGTTATATGATGGAATTGCAAAAGCGCGGTCTGAAATAGTGCTCAAACATAATGATTTTTTAGGGCTGGTGTGGGCATGGCACAGCATCAATGTCGTGCATATACATTGGCCCTCGATACTCTACGCAAGCAGGTGGCGCTTCGTTTCTCTTTTTAAGCTTGCGCTGCGTGTTGGTATCGTTATTCTTGCAAAAATGCGCGGTGACCGCATTGTGTGGACCATGCACAATATACGCGACCATGAAGGGAAGAATGTGTGGTTAGATGTGTGTGCCCATTGGTTCCTCCTGCGGTTATCCGATGCGATTATTGTACATACCCCTGCAGGCGCAGATTTGCTTAAGAAGGAATACAAAAGAGTGGAAAATGTACATTGTATTCCGCATCCCAATTATATTGGATTCCATGGCCCGCGGTTTCCCTTGCCCGACCCGGCGCTTGCGGCAGAACATAGGTTGAAACTAAATGATAAAGTATTTTTAAGTTTCGGTTCAATACGACCATATAAAAATCTTGAGTTAATTATTAACGTGTTTAACCGATTGCCAGATGATTATACTCTGATCGTTGCGGGAAAATCATTTTATCCTTCTTATCTTGCCGCGCTGCGGGCGAGGACTCGAAAAAATAATGTCCGTTTCGTGCCGCGTACTATTTCCAATGAAGACACCCCCCGTTACTTTTCATTGGCGCGCGCATCGCTTTTTGCATTTAGGGAGGTCCTTACTTCAGGTTCAGTGATTCTCTCGCAATCGTATGGAGTTCCCGTAATCGCGCCGAGACGCGGTGACATGCCGTATGTGATTAAAGAAGGAGTGAACGGATATCTTTATCAAGATGAGGAAGTGTTGAAAGCGCGCGTTGAGAGATTTGCTCATATGGATGAGGTAACGCTTAAGAAGTTTCAAGAGAGTACGTTACGAGATGCTGAATCAATTCCATTAGAATCAATCGTCCATGCTACACTGGAGGTATATGGTATTTGAGCATCAATATGGATCCAAAGGTATATTATGATGCTGCGTATGCGAGGAAGGGGAACTGCGCTATGCGCCCGCGGTGGGTGTATGAGCGGTGGTTTCGCTGTTTGGGGCAGGCAAAACCACATCAATCAATGCTTGATGTGGGATGCGGGACAGGATTGTTGCTCCAAGTTGCTGATGGATATGGCATGATAACCACGGGTCTAGATTTATCGGATGAAGCGGTGAAGCTCTCACGGAAAAATTCACCTCACTCAACCGTCGTGCAGGGGAATGGAGAGCACTTGCCATTCTTAGATAAACAATTTGATTATGTCTGTTGTGTGGGGAGCCTTGAACATTATCGCGATCCCGCACAGGGACTTCGTGAGCTTGTGAGGGTTGCGAAAGATGACGCGAAGTTTCTCATCGTGCTCCCGAATGACAATTATCTATTTTGGAAACTGAAAAAGATCCAGAAGGGCACCGCGCAACGCGAATTTGAAGTTTTGAAGAATCTAGCGGGCTGGAAAAGGTTTTTAGTGGACTGTGGTTTGGAGATTTTGGAAATCCATCAAGACAGATATCCGGCGCAAGAACTTAAAATTTTCCAATATAAAAATCCTTATACAATTGCCCGACGTCTTCTGTATAAACTTATATGGTGGCTGATGCCGCTTAACTTAACGTATCAGTTTGTATTTGTGTTAAAGAAAAGTACTGCTCCATTATGAAGATGATCTATATTGCGAATATCCGTCTGCCGACAGAAAAAGCGTACGGCGTACAGATCATGAATATGTGTGCAGCCTTTGCGTACGCACGCAGATCAACCCCAGTCGTACCCCGACATCAAGTGTCGGGGACTACGGGGCAGGCGCGGGTTCCTCCACAGGTTGATGCAGATGTTGATGTTACGTTGATAATTCCAAAACGAAATAATCCTCAATTTGATGGCGTTGACCCCTTCGTGTATTACGGGGTTGAGCGGAATTTTATGATTCGACATATAGGGACAATAGATCCCTGGTGGCTTATACGATTGGGGAGAGGTTTGTATATTAAAGTACAGGCGTTTTTTTTCATATTTTTCTTATGTATTCAAATCGTCATTCCTGACTTGATCAGGAATCTAGTAATAAAAAGGAAAAAAAATAACCAACGGTTTTTGTTTTCTTTTCTCGATTTCCGTTGGAATTTATCCCGTAGCTGCATACGGGGCGGGAATGACCAGAGGGAATATGGGAGTAACGATGACAAGGTAATAGTATATACCCGGGATGAATACCTCTTACCATTCCTGCAAAAATATTCCACCCATGTAGTCTGGGAAGCGCACACGCTCCCGAACCATCCGAAACGCTACCTCGCATCTTGGCAAAAGTGCCAGAAGATAGTCGCGATCAGTAAAGGACTCAAGGATGCGTTGGTACAATGTGGTATACATTCTGAACATATCATCGTTGCGCCGGACGGAGTAGACATTATAAAATTCCAAATTCCAAACCCCGAAGGAGAACAAGTTCCCTACGGGGCAGGTCCCAAATCCCAAATCCGACATGAGCTTGGGTTGCCGCAGGATATGAAGATTATCCTTTATAGCGGACATTTGTACGAATGGAAAGGCGCGCAGTTACTCGCTGACGCGGTTCGTCTACTGGATGATCGTTTCCTCGCCGTATTTGTTGGAGGCACTACGCATGATGTTGCGCAGTTTACCGAACGCAATCGCAACAATACCCGCGTCTTGGTTATCGGCTACAAACCCCCTCGTGATATTCCGCGCTATCTCAATGCGGCCGATATGTTAGTTCTGCCTAATTCTGCGCAGCGAGACGATGCAAAATTATTTACCTCGCCCATGAAGCTGTTTGAGTACATGACCGCAAACGCTCCCCTCATTGCATCGCGTGTACCAGCATTGCAGGAGATACTCAATGACCGTAATGCAGTCTTTTTTAATCCTGATGACCCTGTGGATCTTGCGCGGGTGATCCAAGAAGTATTGGAAGACCCCGCTCACTATGACAGTCGGTGGCAGCAGGCGAATACGGACGTGTTACAATATACCTGGTACGTGCGTGCTGAAAAGATATTACATCAACTCAAGATATGAGAAACGCTGCAGTAGTTCCAATAAATGTTCATTTTCAGCGGTTTGAATTCAAATATCTTATACCCGCCCGCACCGTAGAAGGAATTATTCCTGAGCTGTTGCATTATATGGATTTTGATCCCTACGCCCTTCCTCTTCCTGACAAGTCATATGAGGTGCAAAGTTTGTATTTCGATTCTCCCGGGCTCGACTGCTATTACCAGAAAGTCGAAGGGCATCGCACGCGCAAAAAGCTTCGCATACGCACCTACGGGAGAGCACTCACTTCTTCCTCAAAAGTTTTTCTCGAGATTAAGCGTAAGTATGACAGTGTGGTAGTAAAGGATCGCGTGGTTATGACTCAGGCTGATTGTGTGGCGTTTATGCGAGACGCTCATACCCCTGCGTCGCGGTTCATTGAGGGTGATCAGAAGACGCTTGACGAATTCGTGTGGCTTCTTGAAACCAATGCGATGGTACCACAAAATATGGTATACTACCGTCGAAAGCCATTTTTTGCGAAATTTGATCCGGGATTCCGTGTGACCATCGATACTGCATTGACAACCTGGCGTACCCGTTGGTTTAATGAGGGAGATATGAAGTATGCCGTTGATCCTCTCTACGCTATCCTCGAGGTGAAATTTCATAACGTGCTGCCGGAATGGTTTCATCATTTGATTGGAAAGTACCAGCTGGAGAGGGTGGCGTACTCAAAATATTGCAATGCGCTTGAAGTGTGCCATCCGGAATTAGGCGGTCATCGCCTCGCAGACATCTTCCAACTCGCGGATAGTTCTCCTATGTCTCATAATTAGACTTTTGTCGCTATGCCTACAACTTCTCTTTCCTTTGTGGGACAAACGCTCGTGTTTGATCCCTTTACTGCGCTCATAAACCTCGCGCTTGCTCTCGTCCTCTCGCTTGTCATTGCGTGGGTCTATAAGGCAACGCATCGTGGACTCTCCTATTCTCAAACGTTCGTCATTACCTTAGTCATGGGAGGAGTGGTGATTGCCGCGGTGATGATGGTCATTGGTAACAATGTGGCGCGAGCCTTCGGCGCCTTCGGTGCATTTTCCCTCATCCGTTTCCGTACTGCGGTCAAAGATACCAAAGATATGGGCTTCATTTTCTTAGTCCTCGCCGTGGGTATGGCAATCGGAACGAACAATTATTTCATCGGTGCCGCGCTCACGCTGATTGCGCTTGCGGTGGTAGCAATTTTGCAAAAGATCAATTTCGGGTCTCTGCGTCGCTATGATTACCTCCTCCATTTCCAGCTTGATACGAAACAAGCAAAGGTAGAAGATTATCGCGCGGTGTTTGATGGCTACTTAAAGTCGAGCCGCGTGCTCAATATGAAGGCGCTCGAGGACGGGACAATCCTCCGTATGAACTTTAGCGTGAAATTCATTCATGATGCACAGGCAGGCGAATTCAGTAGAGCACTCGCGCAGCTCAAGGGTATAGGGGAGGTGAACCTTATCACTGCAAAGAATGATGTAGAATATTAAATTTTTGGTCGGAGACGAGCTCCGACGCTACAGATTGAAATCCCAATACAACAAGGTATGGCTTATCCTCTTTCAATATCGGCGTTCTTCCCCTGTTACAACGATAAAGGGACCATTGCGACCATGGTGCTTGAGATGAAGAAGGTCCTCGAAGCGCTCACATTTGATTATGAAATAATTGTAGTAGATGACAACTCGACCGACGGGAGCAGAGAGCTGCTCCGAGAGCTTCAGCATACCGTACCGCAGCTGAAGCTCGTATTTCATGAGAAAAATATGGGGTACGGTGCTGCGCTCCAGAGCGCATTTAAAGCATGCACCAGAGATATCATCTTCTACACGGATGGTGACGCGCAGTACGATATCCGCGAGCTCCCGAAGCTTCTAGAAAAATTGACCGCTGATACCGATGTGGTAAACGGGTACAAAGTGAAACGATCAGATCCATGGTATCGCCTCATCATCGGGGGTTTCTATCAAGTTGTGATGCGGTTTATATTCTGTCTGCCCATCCGCGATCCTGATTGCGATTTCCGCGTGATGCGGAAACGAGCACTTGACGCGATTGAGTGCACGAGCACCACCGGGACTATCTGCATTGAATTGGTGAAGCGTCTTGACCTTGCAGGTGCAAAATTTGCTGAAGTAGACGTGTCACACTATTTTCGCACGTACGGTAAATCACAATTTTTCAATTTTCCTCGCGTCGCACGCACACTTTGGCATCTGATTGGTTTATGGTTTACTCTGTTTGTCGTACCGCAGAAGTTTAAGCAGATAGAGAAGTGATCTTGATATGGCTGCATTGAAGTGCGTATTGTCAAGACCGGAAATATCAATCGTATTGCGTAAAATCGTTGAACTTAATTTCCGAACGCAAAGAAGATTGATTAAAGAATATCTGCTGCCGTTGTCTGCAGGAGATCGGGTGCTCGACATCGGTTGCGGAATCGGAGAGTTTTCTGCACTGTTTCCTTCGACACAATACCTAGGAGTGGATATCGACGAGCCGAGCTTGGTGCTCGCCCGGAGAAGATTTCGGAGGGAATTTGTATACGCTGACGCGACGCGGTTGCCATTTAATGACGCCTCCTTTAGCCATGCGCTCGTCGTGGGCGTGCTCCATCACATGAATGACGCTGATGCCGCACGTGCGCTCAAAGAAATAGGACGGGTACTCAAGTTTGGAGGACAGGCGCTTATCATGGAAGACACAAAGAGCACGAACCTCTTGACGCGGATGATGCATGCACTCGATCAAGGGAGCTTTGTCCGTACCGAACGTGAATGGGCAGGGCTCATCGGTCCTCAGGTCTCCGTGCAAGAGCATACTACCTTTATGAATGGCGTCTGTTATTATTCCGCTTTTATCGTCACGCGGCCATGACTACCAGCTTTAATCAGGTCTATCGGGACAAAAAGGTTCTGATTACGGGAGGACTTGGTTTTATCGGTTCAAATCTCGCGCGCAGACTAGTGACGCTGGGCGCTCGCGTCACTGTGGTGGACTCACTCATATGGGCGTACGGCGGGAATCTGTATAACGTTGCCGGCATTGAAGATGCTATCCGCATCAACGTGGGAGACATTCGCGATCGCTTCAGTATGAATATACTCGTACGGGGGCAGGATTATCTCTTTAATCTTGCTGGACAGGTGTCGCATATTGACAGCATGAAGGACCCTTTCACAGATCTTGACATTAACGTGACCAGCCAGGTGTCAATCCTTGAATCGTGCCGTCAATTCAATCCCGCAATAAAAATCATATATGGATCATCGCGCCAAATCTATGGGAAACCAGAATATCTCCCAGTGAATGAGCGACACCCGGTGCACCCCACTGACGTGAATGGTATCAATATCATGGCTGGGGAGTGGTACCACATTCTCTATTACCGCGTCTATGGAATTCGTACGGTCTCGCTTCGGATGACCAATGTGTACGGCCCGCGTCAGCTCGTGAAACACAACCGTCAAGGATTCATCGGTTGGTTTATCCGCCGGGCGGTAGAAGGAGGAAGCATTGAGGTATACGGTGACGGCACACAGCGGCGCGATCTTACCTACGTGGATGACGTGTGTGATGCTCTTTTGCAGGCGGGAGCCGCCGACATTGCAAACGGGAAAATGTATAATCTCGGCCATGATGAGGTCATTACTTTGAAGGATTTAAGCGAGCTTATTATCCGCATTGCGGGAAAGGGGACCGTTCAAATGGTGCCGTGGCCGGAAGAAAAGAAGAAAATAGATATTGGTGATTACTATGGGGACTATTCCCTGATTCGGAAAGAAATTGGATGGCAGCCAAAGACAACACTTGAAGAAGGCTTGAGGCATACCATTGCATATTACCAAGATAATTTTTCTCATTACTTGACGTGATGGAATGGTGTTATGGAACACGAATTCTATAAGCGCATGTGGGAGGTCCAGGATACGTTTTGGTGGTACAAAGGAATGCGAAAATTCTTCGACATGTTCTTACAGAAATATGTCGGATCTCATGGTTACGAGATTCTTGATATCGGGTGCGGCACGGGTTCGTTGTTTCCAGTGTTGAGGCGGTACGGCACGGTCTATGGTATTGATGTGTCAGATGAAGCAGTAAAGTATGCCCGAGAACAAGGGATGGCCAAAGAAGTAGTGCGCGGTAATGCCGAGGCACTTCCTTTCTCGGCGGAGAGGTTTGACGTGGTAGTATGCTCTGATCTTCTCTACCATGTGCAGGTGAAGGACGATATAGCGGTGCTCAAGGAGATTCACCGTGTCTTGAAGCAGGGTGGTGTGCTCGTCATCAAAGAAGCTGCCTACGATTGGTTACGGAGCCGCATGGATGAGTTGGGGCAGACGAAACATCGTTTCACGTTAGGAGAATTGCGGCAGAAATTGAGCGTTGCGCACTTTCAGGTACAACGGATCACCTATATCATGACAATTCTTTTTCCACTCGCCTTCACGGCGCGGCTTCTGGAACAGATCGTTCCACGCACATACGATGCCTCTGCGTTGTTTAGGTGCGCATCCATAGTAAATACACTCTTTACCACCATACTTCTCTTTGAGGTGTGGTTGTTGCGCTATGTGAATTTTCCGTTCGGACTTTCGATCATAGCGGTAGCGCGAAAATTCTAAGACACATGCACAAGATTCCTTTTTTAAACTTTAGGGATTTAAACGTGCCATACCGACAGGAATTGCTTGCGGCGATTGCCCGTGTCCTTGATTCCGGGTGGTACATTTTAGGTGAAGAGGTGAGGAGATTTGAAGAAGCGTTCGCGCGCTACTGCGGCGTGGCGTATACTATCGGCACTGGTAACGGCCTTGATGCCCTGACTCTCATTATCCGCGCGTATAAGGAAATGGGTATATTGCACGCGGGCGATGAAATTCTCGTGCCTGCCAATACGTATATCGCAACGATACTTGCCATCACTGAAAATCGCCTCGTTCCTGTTTTGGTAGAGCCTGATATACGTACGTATAATATTGATGTGAGCCTTATAGAGCGGCATATGACGGACAGGACGAAAGCGATACTGACGGTGCATCTCTATGGTCAGGTAGGATATTCCGAAGAAATGCAGGCCATTGCCGCGAAATATAAATTGAAAATCATTGAAGATTCAGCTCAAGCCCACGGGGCGGTGTACCAAGGAAGAAAGGTGGGAAGCTTAGGAGATGCTGGCGGATTCAGTTTTTATCCTTCGAAAAATTTAGGCGCCTTGGGTGACGCCGGAGGAGTAACGACGAATGATGCAGCATTGGCAGGGGTTATACGGGCGTTGCGCAACTACGGGAGTCAAAAGAAATATTACAATCTCTATAAAGGCGTCAATAGTCGCTTGGACGAGTTGCAAGCCGCAGTTTTATCAGTTAAATTAAAGTACCTGGATCAAGAAAATGAGGCGCGCCGGAAGATTGCCAAACAATATTTGACTTATATTAAGAATGAGCATTTAATCTTGCCGTATGCGGCCGACGATGCATCTCATGTATGGCATCTGTTTGTGGTGCGCACGGCGCAGCGTGACAAATTCGTCCAACATTTATTGGACCATGGTGTTGAGACTCTCATTCACTATCCTGTGCCGCCGCACCGCCAGCAGGCATTTGCGGAATGGAGTGAACGACGTTATCCCGTTACCGAAGAAATACACCGTACCGTCGTGAGTTTGTCACTCCATCCCAGCATGATTCAAGATGATATCACTCGCGTTATTGAAGTCTGCAACGCATTTACCGCCTAATTTATCTCTCTATGCTCGTCGCTCTTTTCCTCTTGATTATTGATGTGCTCTTTGCCGTCACGGGTCAGCTCCTTTTGAAAAAGAGCGTATCTTTGCAAGGTGAGGTGGATTTCTCCATTGCCCAACTTCTTGCTTTTTTCCTGGGAGTGCTCTCGCGTTGGCAAGTGTGGGTCGCACTTACGTGCTATGGTGTGGCGTTTCTCCTCTGGCTGATGGTACTCTCGAAGCTCAAGCTCTCCCTTGCGTATCCCTTCACCGCCCTTATGTATGTACTTCTCTTGTTTACGTCATGGTATTTTTTTGATGAGCAGATCACAGCGTCGCAGATAATTGGAGTTGGGCTTATCCTCGCAGGTCTGCTCTTCGTCTCACGTGCCGTATGAGTCCGTGGTTTTCTATTCTTGTTGGTCTGGTGCGTCGCCATAGTGTGGCGTTTCTTATCGCATTCTGTGTCGGTATGGTGACGGTGTTGCCTCAAGTGATGCAGCGGATCGAGGAAGGAAACGCGTACCGGGGGATAGTAATGCGCGGTACTGACACGGAAGAATACTATTTAATCCGCATTCGTGAAGCCTATGACGGGCATTTGACTCTCGCGAGTCCAGACCTTTACGAGTACAAACAGGCGCCGTACGTGCAGCCACCACTGCCAGAGATTGTCATGGCGGGGGCGGCGCGTGTGTTGGGCATGAGCGTGCCCCCCTTTGTGGCAGTAAGTAAATTCCTACTCCCTTTTCTTCTCGCCCTTGTCTTGTATGCGCTCGTGCGGTGGATGACAGGAAACATGGTACTCGCTCTTGCGGTGTCTCCGGCGGTGATCCTGGTCGGTCAGACGGCAGTGTCAGGAGGGGCACTATTGCAATTGCTGCGCCTGAATCTTGGGGCGTTTTCTAGCATGGTTGACTACGCGAGGCCCATAAGTCCTCAGTTTACGTCGCTTCTTTTTTTTCTTTGGCTTGTGTTTTGGTACACGTGGTTAAGAAACCCTGGGAAACGGGTGTGGTTTTGCGCAGGCGCGGTCACGTTAGGCCTGCTGGTGTATGTGTATCTGTTCGCGTGGCTTCTGGCTATGGGCATAACGTTACTTATGCTTTTTGTGTCACTCCTTCCCCGCGTTCGCACTGAAGGTGTGCGATTTCTTAAGGTGGGTGCGTATTTTATACTTTCTCTCTTGGTCACCATTCCGTACTGGATCAATTCTTATCACGTGTTCACTCGTCCACTGTATGACGTACTGCAGAAGCGATACGGGTTTTACGCAAGCCGTGAGCCATTATGGAGTGACCTCTTGGCACTCGATCTTGTGTTGGTGGTAGGGATCTATTGGAAAAAGAAGAAAAATGAGACCTTCACGCTCCTCCTCACATGGATCCTTTCCATCTTCATCCTCACCAATCAACAGGTGATCACGGGTCTGCGATTTTATCCTGGACATTGGCATTGGTACTATACGACGCCCCTCACCATTTTTGTCCTGTTATGGATAGTATGTGAGGTGGTACGACGTTGGCCAAGGGTGCAGGTGGCGTTCGCGGTGTTCGTGATTATGGGCAGCATCGGCGTCGGGGTCATGAAACAAACTATAGCGTTTGCGAGATTACGCGCGTCTTCAGCTGCGGAACAGCGTCTTGCGGGTCCTCTTCAATGGCTGCAATACCATACCAAGAAGGATGACGTCGTGATGGCAAGTGGGGGCTTGAATGAATTGGTGCCTATCTATACCCATGCGAATGCGTATTTTTCCCGCTGGGGTGAATTTTACCTTGTACCCCACGAACGTTTCCGCGATCGCATGTTTGCGCGTTTGTATTTGAACGGTGCGAGGGAAGATACTATTGCTTACTCAATCACCGCAGATAATAAAGATGTCTACGAATACCTTTTCGGCCGTTTCAGATTGCGCAGAGGGGAATGCGCTCAAGGCTGTTTTACTCCTCTTGAATTGCAGGGGGTGAAGGATGAGTATCTTGCGTGGTTGAAGGAGGTAGATTTTGAACAGTTTTTGCGGAAGTACCGCCTTGATTACGCTGCGTGGGATGTCGAGACGAGTCCACAATGGCGCCTTGACCAATATCCTTTTTTTGAGTTTATTGAAGAGATGAATGGAGTGCGCATGTACCGGATGAAAGATGAACGCAGTCAGGTCAGTTATAGATAAAGTTCTTTTAAACATATGGTACAAGCCAGCGTCGCCAGTTTGCGCATGAGGACTGTGTGAGGCAGTCCCGATAAGCTAAAGTAGATTAGGATGGGGCTTATCGGGACGGCCCCGACGTCACGTCGGGGGCCGAGTTCCGCAAAAGCAAACTGGCGCGCGGGCGACACTTCCCATATTTCTCTAAAGGTGTATCTCTATACATTAAATAAAGTATGCAATTGAGACTTTCGAAATACCACAGAATTATTGTTGCGCGCATCATCGTTATCCTCGCGCTTCTCATAGGAGGGGTGTATGTGGCGTTTGTGCGTGGCGCAGATCGAGTGGAAGTGTATCGCAAATATCACAGTCTCATCCAAGTGGCGAATAAACTGGTGAACGTCGCGTATGTACCGTGGGCGATCGGACGTTCGGCATTAGAGCGTTATGATGTATTGATCAAACCAGAAGATCTCGCGTTCTTGAATCATAATCTTCCTCCCTTGTATCAAAATGCACTGCTGACGGATGAATATAAGCAACCGGTACCAGCAATTTTCTCGGCGGGTGGCAAACAGTATCAGGCAAAAGTGAGATATCGCGGCGATCTTGACAATCATTGGCGGGATCCGCAAAAGTCATTTTTTATCGATTTCAAAAAGGATAATTGGTATTTGGGAATCAACGAAATACACCTCATCATCCCTTATGATCGTTATTATCTTTTAGAGGAGTTAAGCAGTGCACGGGCGCGTGCCTTCGGACTCGTGGTTCTACCTTCAAAATTTGTCAATCTTTTTATCAATGGCAAGAGAAACGGCGTGTATTGGCAAGTGGAGGGATTTGGTAAAGAAATGCTGGAAAAGCAATTTTTGCCAGGAGACGTAAACGTATACGGGGCGATCGACATCACGAGGCCTGGGGAGTCTCTTGATATCTCAAGTATCCATGCCTGGCGGAAGTATGCGGAAGATGTGTATTCGCAAGGGATTGACAATTATGCTGACCTTGAGAATTTGTTGGGAATCGTATTCAAAGCAGATGACGCACAATTTCGCACACAGTTCCCTGACATAGTAAATATGGAGGATTTCTATTCATGGATTATTGTGCAGAATTTGATGAGCAGCAGTCATATCACTGGCGCGAACATGCGCATGTGGTTTGATCCAACGCAAGGCAAATTCCGCATGATTCCCTGGGATGTATCAAAAGGATCAATCCCTCCACCTCACTATGAATACGTGTACAATCCATTTATTTCTCGCGTATTGGAACAGCCAGAATTCTTGCACGAACGGAACCTGAGGTTATGGCGTTATATTGGTGACGAGAAAAATTTAACGAACGATCTGAAGCGTTATGACGAATTAGATGAACTCACAAGAAGGGATTTTTATAAAGACACCAAGAAAGTACAGAGTAATTATTCATACCGTAAGATGGTGGGCGAGGTGAGACAATTTATCAAAGATTCATTTTACGCCTTGCGCGATAATCTCCGTGATACGCATGGGTTGGTCACGGTACGGATGCAGGCCAAGGATCCTATTGCCACACTTACTATTACTTCAGATGGGTTTAGTTCGCTTCTGTTGCGTACCGTATCGTTCGCTGATGCAAAATGTCTGGGAACGTGGAGCATATATGCAGACCGCGCGGGAGATGGGGTCATTGGAAAAGATGATGCCAAGATTGCTGATTTTTCGTGCACCCAAGGCAAATGGAGCGCGGTGCCCAATATGGTGATACCTACGGGTAGGATGGAGAAGGAGGGGTATCTCGTGCCTTTTGCGCGGACAACCACGTTATTTATCCGGGGACGGGGAGGAGATCATCCGCCATTTACGCAGGATACGTTGACGCTTGAATTTCAAAATGCCGTGACCGGCGAAAAGGCAGATAGTATTTCGATTCGATGGCAAAATTCCTTTTTTCAGATCAATTATCACTCAATTGATGAATCCTTGGATGATTTTGTTCGCATCCACCCCCAGTTTGCTCGCGATGCAGATACTCTTCTTCTGCGTGGTACAATAGAGGTAACGGGCGATATCATCATTCCCAAAGGCACCCGGTTAACAATTGCCGCGGGTACTACCATGATGATGGGAGATGGCGCTAGCATCCTTTCCTATAGTCCCGTGTTTCTCGAAGGGAGCGCAGCGCAGCCGATTATCTTTCGGCGCGGGGGAGAACGTCTGTGGGGCGTATTGTTGGTATCAGGCGTCAATGAGGAGAGCGTGATTCGTCATGTAGTGATGGAATACGGGAGTGAGGAATACCTCAATGGTATGTACACCAGCGGAATGTTGTCGTTTTTTTATTCTCCGGCGCGCATTGAAGAAAGCGAATTTCGCTATGCGCAAGGTGATGATGGGATCAACATCAAGTATGCGAAGGCATACATTCGCCATAACCGTTTTGAACACAATACCGGCGATGCGATTGATTTGGATGTGAGTGATTCGGTGGTGGATGGTAACGTGCTTGTCGAGAATGGAAACGATGGCATTGATATCTCATCTGCAAAACCGTTGGTTATCAACAATCATATTGAACGATCAGGAGACAAATGCATCAGCGTAGGAGAAAATTCTCAGGCGATCATCGTCAATAATTTCTTGAGAGGGTGCCGTGGCTACGGTATAGGAGTGAAAGATTTGTCTTCACCTTTGATACTAAATGTAACTGCGGTGGAAAATGACGTGGGCATCGGTGTGTACGAAAAGAAAGAAGTTTTTGGAGGGAGCATACCGCGTATTTTTAATTCCATTATGTGGGGGAATGCGCGGGAGGTTGAGGTTGATGAAGCATCATTGGTTGAAATCAGTCATTCGATCGTAAGGGGTGGTTGGCAGGGCCAAGAGGTATACAATCTTGATCCGAAGTTCGATGCGCACTATCGCCCTCAAAATCAAACATTGCCTCCGGTAGAGGATGCCGTATATCAGGAAACGGGATTCCCACCGATGCAAAAGGTTGGATATCAACCGGTATGAAGATGCTCTACATCGGATTTGGACGAGCTCATGCATCAGTTGATGGTGTGTATGTTCGTGGTTTGCGGCAAAATGGTGTTGAAGTTATTGACTATTTTTTTCCGCAAAAATCTTTTGTGCGATACGGACAGCTGTTGTCAGCGTATAGAAAGCATAGAGGTGCCATTGACATTCTCTGTGTAGGGTATGCAAGTCCTCTGGCAGTCATTTTTCTTAGGTTTTTATCATGGAAAAGGATCATCTATAACGCGCTGTGTTCGGAATATGAGCGAAAGATCGTTTCGCGTTCATTGTACAAACGTCGTTATCCTGCATTCTGGTATCATGTGTATTATTGGCTTGCAGACATATGTGCGTGCTGGTGTGCGAATGTGATCATGGTGGAGAGCGCGCATCAAAAGGCCTTTTTTGAACGAAAGTTTTTTGTGCCATCCCATAAGATTATCGTGGCGTGGACAGGGGCAGACGATGCATTGTTTGCTTATAATCCTCACATCCAAAAGTTTGACACCTTCACCGTTCTGTTCAGAGGCAGGCTGTTGCCGGAAGCAGGAGGAGAAGTGGTGGTGAGGGCGGCGAAACTTTTGGAAGAAAACGGTATACGGGTATTAATGCTCTCGAATGGTGTTGAGTTGCCAAAGATAACGCGACTCATTGAAGAATGTAAACCACGGAATCTTGAATTACATACAGAATACCTCTCGAGTGGCGAGTTAATGACTTGTATGCAGCGTTGCCACATCAGTCTTGGACAATTGTCCGGGCACAGTCGTCTACAGAGAACTATCCCTCATAAAGCATACGAGTCGCTTGCGCTTAAAGTGCCATATCTCACCGCAAGAAACGAGGGTATTATGGAAATTCTGCGCGAGGGAGACACCTGCATTGCCTGCAATCCGGATGATCCTGGCGATTTGGCAGAAAAAATTTTATGGGCGCGCGATCACCCTACTGAGTGCGGAGCGATAGGGGAGATGGGATATCGACTGTATCAGACGCGCTTTACGCCACGCATACTTGTACAAGTTCTGTTGCAAGAATTACAAGAACGGTTTTAGGGCATTGCCTGCCATTTGGCGCCACATGGCGGACAAATAGTTTTTTACGACCTGCCGCACAGGATTGGATGAATGTGATCAAATATTTCAATGAGAAGTTTGAATACGAAGCTTGTCGTATCTGATGTATAACGTTGTCTTTAAAATTTGTCGCAGATATGACATAGTGATAGAGATATGTCTCCCTCACCTTACGCGAGAGGCGTCAAGAATGTATTTGATCCTACCTCGAAAGAGCCTTTCCGCTTGAGCAGGTCGAAAATTGAGCTTTTCCTTAATTGCGCGCGGTGTTTTTACCTTGACCGGCGGTTAGGAGTTTCCCAGCCGCCGTCGTTTCCGTTTACGTTGAATGCGGCAGTGGATACGCTTTTAAAAAAAGAGTTTGATATCCATCGCGCGCAAGGCACTGCGCACCCGCTCATGAAGACATACGGCATTGACGCGGTGCCTTTGCCGCATGAAAGAATCGAGGAATGGCGCGACGCGCTGCGGCGAGGGATCACTCATCACCATGCACCCACCAATTTTATCGTCACCGGCGCCATTGATGACGTATGGGTGAATTCTAAGGGTGAGTTCCACATTGTGGATTATAAGAGCACGGCAAAGGAACAGGAGGTGAACATTGACGCTGCGTGGCAGATTGCCTATAAGCGGCAGATGGAAATATATCAGTGGCTCTTCAGAAAGAACGGATTCAAGGTTTCTTCGATTGGGTATTTTGTGTACTGTAATGGCATTATCGACCGGAAGGCGTTTGACGGCAAGCTTGAGTTTAACATAAAAATAATCCCCTATGAGGGAGATGATGGCTGGGTGGAAGAAGTGCTCTATGAGATCCATAGATGCCTAGAGAGCAACACGCTGCCTCCTGCGAGAAACGATTGCAGTTATTGCGCCTACCGATCACGCGCCGCACGATATGAAGCATAGTCTTTTGGCATCCATTGGCATAGGGCTCGCAATAACGCTTGGGATCGTGTGGGTCATTCTTTTATTCCAAGGTGGAGATGAAGGCACGGTGTCGGGCGTCATTGTTTCACGGGAGGGAGTAAGCAGGGTGAGAGAGCCGGCGGTCGCCGGATCGTTTTATCCTGCTTCAAAAGAATTCCTTTCTGCGCAGGTAGGGGAGCTCTTATCAGGCGCGACACCCTCATCAATCGACGGCTTTATCCGTGCCATGGTGGTACCTCATGCAGGATATGCATTTTCAGGAGCAACGGCAGCGTTTGCCTATAAAGCATTGTCTGCAAATGTCAGAGAATTTAGACGGGACCCTCTTACCATAATTCTCATCGGCTCTGGCCATACCGTAGACGTGGATGGCGCCGCCATTGATAGCCATGATGAATGGCAAACACCGCTTGGCAGAGTGTCGATAAATCGCCGCATCAGGGATCTCCTTGTGGAGCAAGATACCATTTTTAGGATTGATGAAACTCCGCATAGGAGCGAACATTCACTGGAGGTGCAGCTTCCCTTTCTGCAAAAGGTACTTTCTCAATTCACCATTGTACCTATACTGGTGAATCGTGTGAATAATGAGGAGAAGGCTCGCATCAGCGCGGCACTGGCTGCGCTGCCCGGAGACGTAGTGGTCATTGCAAGTACTGATTTATCTCACTATCCTTCCTACGAGGACGCACAAAAAGTGGATGCGCAAGTGATAGAGGCGATCGTGAGTGGTGAGACGGACAAGTATCAGAACACCATCCATCAATTAGCACAACAGCACATTCCTCACCTCGAGACATTTTCCTGCGCCCAGCCGGCGGTTGCAATTGCCATGATGGCGGCGCGATTGTTGCATGCGCGCAGAATTACTCCATTGCACTACTCTAATTCAGGGGATGCCCTGTTGGGTGATAAATCTCGTGTGGTGGGTTATTCCTCAATAGTATTCAGTAGCGATTCCCTTGATGATACATTCAGTATTAGTGATCAGGAGAAGTTGCTCGATCTCGCGCGAGATTCGGTTGAAACATATATTCGTACTGGGCGTATGCCAGCAGTTAAGGATTATACGTTTCCGCTCAATCAATATCGGGGAGCTTTTGTAACCATTAAGAAAGATGGCGCACTCCGCGGATGCATTGGACGGTTTGAGCCTGATATGCCTCTCTTTAGGGTGGTGTCTGAAATGGCGATTGCTGCGGCGTCCAAAGATTCTCGTTTTATGCCCATAACTCCTGAAGAGCTTAATGATCTGCATTATGAAATATCTGTATTGAGCCCTTTGCAGTCGGTGAAGGATTGGACAGAGATAAAAATCGGTACGCACGGCGTGAGGGTGCAGCAGGGCAGTCAGAGTGGTGTATTTCTTCCACAGGTTGCCACGGAAAATGGATGGGATCTTGGCACCTTTCTGGGTGAGCTCTGCACCCAAAAAGCAGGACTGCCGAGGGATTGTTGGAAGGACCCTTCAACGCAGCTTTCCGTATTTACGGCACAGGTGTTCGGGGAATAAGATTCATGCTACACTATAGGAGGGATTAGTTTTCATTCCATGGTCTATGTCATTATATTTTCTATTCTTCATACGTCCGGGCATCGCGCTTGCGAACGAGGAGGTCACGCCGCTCGCTCGAGGCGATGAGAAGATTGTGTCATTATTTGCGCTCGCGAGCTCGCCTGCCGCGGCGACAATTATTTTAGGAATTTTTGCGATTCTTGTGGCAGCGGTGGCATACGTATTAGTGGGCATCATCCTCTTTACAATATTCGCATACCGATAAGTATGAGAAATATACACATTCCAGTTGAGGTTTCTGCACGGCATGTGCATTTGAGCCATACGCACGTTGAACGTCTTTTCGGCAAAGGGTACCGTCTTCGAGTGGATTATCCGCTCTCTCAGGAAGGGCAATTTGCGGCGAAAGAAGGGGTAACGGTCCTGGTCGGAAAAAAGAAACTTGCGCACGTGAGGATTGTGGGGCCTGTTCGCAAGAGTTCTCAAGTGGAGCTGGCGCGAACCGATGCCTTGCGTCTGGGATTTGATCCGCCCGTGCATGTATCAGGCTCGTTAGCTCACACGCCGGGCATTATTCTGAAAGGACCAAAAGGACGAGTTACGCTCATAAAAGGCGCCATGATACCACAACGTCACATCCATGCGTCGCCGCTCGCGGCAAAGAAAGCACGATTAAGGGATGGCATGGTTGTCTCTTTGAACATCACGGGTAAGCGCGCTCTCACCTTTCATAACGTGGTGGTGCGCGTGCACCCCAGTTTCTCATGGCACTGTCATATAGATACTGATGAGGGGAATGCAGCGGGAATCAAGAAGAATGCCATGGCGATTCTTGTCAGATGAGTTTATTCGATATCAGTGCTTATTGCTCTAAATACGTTCATAAATCCCAATGACCAAATCCCAATTCCCAATAAAGCTCAAAATCCTAATGTCCAAAGTTGGTCATTTATTAATTGGGATTTTATTGGAAATTGGAACTTTGGGTTTGGGATTTTTCAAATTGTATGGATTCCATTCTCGTATTTAATATTGGCTCATCTTCAATCCGTTACCATCGTTACGCGTACGGGACGCTGGAGCTTCTCCATGAAGGGCATAAGGATTTTCTCACCGATCGAGGAACACGCGAAGATTTCATGCGCATGTTTCGCGAGTGCGTGCGGGATATGGGGGATATTTCGACCATTAAAGGGATTGGGCATCGGGTTGTGCATGGTGGCAATCGATTTGTGACGCCAACATTAGTTACGACTGGAGTCATTGCAGAATTAAAAAACCTCAACCATCTCGCACCCTTACATAATCCATGGAACCTGTTGGGTTTGGAAGCGTGTGAAACCTATCTTCCGGGGATTCCCAACGTTGCAGTTTTTGACACTGGATTTTTCGCGCATCTTCCCGCGTTGGCCTCGCGTTATGCAATACCCGCCGAATTCAGTGGATACCGACGTTTTGGATTCCATGGCATATCACATGCGACTGTTGCGGACCAGCTCAGTAGAAAGTTGAAGAAACCATTAAAGCAACTCACGTTTATCAATTGCCATTTGGGGAGCGGTTCGAGCATTGCGTTAATCGAAAAAGGCGAACCGGTTGATACGAGCATGGGTTACACCCCTCTTGAGGGTTTGGTGATGATGACACGGTGTGGCGATGTTGATCCGGGGATCATTTTCGATCTGGTGCAAAATATCATCCGTGAAGCGCAAACGTTAGAGCGCGCGCAGCGTGAAGTGCAAAAATTGGTTGAAGGATTTTACCGGTCGGCAGGTTTAAAAGCATTGAGCGGCTATACATCCTTTTTGGATATTCTCGCACAGAAAAAAATAGGGGTTGAGCAGGCAGTGTTTGCGTTTGACTATTTTGTGCGTCGGGGGAGGAAGTATATTGGCGCCTACGCGGCGTTAGTCCCACACCTTGACGCACTTACTTTCACCGGTGCCATTGGGGCAGGGAATCCCACTGCGCGGAAGGCGATTATAAAGAATCTCGCATGTGTAAAGGGCGTGCCCGTGTACGTGTTTCCCCCTGCGGAAGAAGTAACCATTGCGAGAGAAGTGATGAAGGTGATTGGTGGAAGTTAGGTATGCAGGCACTCTTGCATAATATCCGCAGCATGCACAATGTGGGATCTATTTTCCGCACTGCGGATGCGGCGGGCGTTGAGAAACTCTATCTGTGCGGCATCACTCCAGGACCCTTTGAGCGGTTTCATCGACCAAATACTCCCTTATTGAAGGTTTCTCTCGGTGCGGAACGGACGGTGGCATGGGAGCGTGCCGCATCAACGAGCCGCCTCGTGAATGCACTGCATAAGGATGGATATCGTATATTTGCGCTTGAACAACACTCTGCATCGGTCAATTACCGTACGGTGAAACTTACGGAACCACAGTGGCGCAAGGCAGCATTAATTCTCGGAGATGAAGTGCATGGCATTCCTTTCTTCTTGCTTAAAAAAGCAGACCAAGTCTTGGAAATTCCCATGCACGGAAAGAAAGAATCGCTCAATGTTTCGGTCGCATTCGGGATCGTGGTTTTTCATTTGCTACCCCATATGAAATAGGGGCATGTGAGAGCTATTTTTCCTCTGGCAAGGGAGATTTTTTTGTGCTATAATTGTCATTGATGAAAGAGAGTAAAAATATCGAATTTTCAAGGAATTTGCCTTAACATAAGAGGCAATTTTCCTGTTATTTTCCTCTATTTTTATGCCTAAAAAAAGCGTAGCATCTGATTATCAGGCAAAGCATATTACCGTGCTTGAAGGACTTGATCCAGTGCGGAAAAGGCCGGGCATGTACATTGGGTCTACAGGCGTGGACGGCCTCCACCACCTTGTGTGGGAAGTAGTTGATAATTCAATTGATGAGGCAATGGCTGGTTTTTGTACTGAAATAACCGTCCGTTTGTTACCGGGGCGCATGGTTGAGGTGGGCGACAACGGCCGCGGTATCCCCGTTGATATCCATAAACAGGCGAAAGTATCCGCGTTGGAGGTGGTGCTCACCAAACTTCATGCCGGCGGCAAGTTTGGCCAGGGTGGCTACAAGGTGTCGGGCGGGTTGCATGGAGTCGGTGTCTCGGTGGTGAATGCGCTCTCATCGTATATGAAAGCAGCGGTGAGGAGGGAGGGGAAATTATGGGAACAAGAATATGAACGCGGCAAGCCTCGCCGTAAGGTGCGTCCCGTAGGGAGGGCATCGGGCACTGGCACAATGATCACCTTTGTACCTGATACGGAAGTGTTTGGGGAGATTGATTTTGATTTTCAGACCGTCCTTGATCATCTTCGTCAACAGACATACCTCACGAAGGGAGTGAAAATCATCGTGTGGGACGAACGGGCGCAAGAACATCCTGCGGTAAAGGGAAAAGAGGGAAAAGGGAGAGAAGTTTCTGAGATGAAAGCGCCTGTTGCGTTTGATATTCCTACGTCGTATGTATTTTATTTTGAAGGAGGCATTCGGTCGTATGTGACCCATTTAAACCACAACCGCACCATGAAGCAAGACGCGGTATTCTATACCGAAAAGGAAGTCATTCCCAATGGATCAAACGGCACGCCTGATAAGGATGTCTCATTACGAGAGGAGCAGGGAGCGCCCCACTTTCAGAAGCCGGTCACACCGATTAGGGTGGAGATTGCACTCCAGTATACAGACGATTATCGTGAAACTGTCTATGCGTTTGCCAATAACATCTTCAACCCTGAGGGCGGCACGCACTTGGTGGGATTCCGGGGCGCGCTCACGCGCGTGCTGAACACCTATGCGCGCGCAAAAGGATACCTGAAAGAAAAGGACGATAACCTCACGGGTGAGGATGTGCGGGAGGGCCTTACGGCTGTGGTGTCAGTCAAGGTGCCTGAACCTCAATTTGAAGGGCAGACCAAGGCGAAGTTGGGGAATCCTGAAGTAAAGAATGCAGTTGAATCGGTCTTAAGCGATGCGTTTGCCGCATTTCTGGAGGAGCATCCACGCGATGCAGAAGGGATCTTGGAGAAATGCGTATTGACGCAACGCGCGAGGGCTGCTGCCCGCGCTGCTCGCGATACAGTGTTGCGCAAGGGCGCTTTGGACGGGCTCACATTGCCGGGGAAGCTCGCTGACTGTTCCACGAAAGATTCACATCATTCAGAATTGTATATTGTCGAAGGAGATTCTGCCGGCGGCAGCGCCAAGCAAGGACGCAATCGCGGATACCAGGCCATCCTCCCCTTGAGAGGCAAAATTCTCAATGTCGAGCGCGCACGGTTGGATAAGATGCTCACCAATAATGAATTGAAGTCTCTCATTATTGCGTTAGGCACGAACTTTGGCGAAAATTTCAATCTCGCAGATCTTCGCTACGAGCGTATCATTATTATGACTGATGCGGATGTGGACGGTGCGCACATCAGGACGCTGCTCCTTACCTTCTTCTACCGATATTTTAAAGAACTTATCACTACTGGCCACCTTTTTATTGCCCAGCCGCCTCTCTATCGTATCCAGAAAGGAAAGGAGTTTTGGTACGCGTATTCTGATTCAGAAAAGGAGAAAATCCTCAATCAGATAAGGAGCATAGCGCATGGAAAGACGGAAGATACGCAGGGAGGAACACCTTCTGCAGAAGAAGCAAGCACAGGACGTGCGGGTGAAGTAGACATAGGGGAAAAGGTGGCAGGTGCGGTCATCCAGCGTTACAAGGGCTTGGGGGAAATGAATCCTACGCAGTTGTGGGAGACCACTATGGATCCTCAGAAACGGTTCATGCATCAAGTGACTATTGATGATGCGGAAAAAGCAGACGCAATTTTTGACATCCTCATGGGGTCGGAGGTAGATCCTCGCAAACGTTTTATTCAAACCCATGCGAAGTTGGTGAAGAACCTGGATGTATAGATAACTCAAAATTGAGAACTCAAATCTCAAATCTATATCTCAAAACTTAAAGCTTTTTAGTTCTTCGTTATAGTTTTGAGTTTTGAGATTTGACTTATGAGTTTTTCATTATGTTCTTCTTAAGCACTCTCCGCAATGCGCCTGTCTTTGATAGCAGTTTTGCGGTGGTAGGAAAATATAAGGATATTATTGCCTCGCTCGTTCCTGATCAGTATGCGCCGGTGAAGGGATTGGTGGTGACCCCACTTAAAGGAGGGGGAGAGCGTGTGATTCCTTGGAGTGCGGTGGAGAATGCGAGCAGGGTAGGAATCCACCTCTCGACGTTAGTGGCGCGCGTGGCGCCCGTGCAAGAAAATGGCAGTGATATAAGACTGCGTGAGAAGGTTCTTGATCATCAAATTGTTGACATCACTGGCGTGCGGGTAGTACGCGTGAACGATCTCCAGTTAGGGACCATTGAGGGTCGCATGTGCGTGATTGCGATTGATGTGAGCGCAAAGGCGCTTTTGAGGCGTCTTGATCTTGATAGGCTTGATGTATTTAACCTGATCCCGGTCAAGCTGATAGATTGGAGACAAGCAAATCTCGTGGCTGGTTCTGTGCAAATTATGGCGCTTTCCAAAGATGTGGTGCACATACATCCTGCAGACATCGCCACTATCGTGGAGGATCTCAATGTGAAGCAGGGGAGTGAGTTGATGAAATCCCTCGATCTCGCAACCGCCGCGCGGGTATTTGAAGAGATTGATCCTGAAACACGACGCATACTGGTGAAAGCCCTGAGTCCGGACAAGGTGGCGCTTATTACCGATAAAATGCCGCTTGATGAAGTGGTTGATCTTCTCAAATCACTCCCTGCGGCAACGAGCGATGAGCTGCTCTCTTATTTTCAATCATCGCGGGCCGCGAGTGCGGAACGCCTCATCCATTATTCGAACCACTCCGCAGGGGGCTTGATGACCACGGAATTCATCAAATGCGGCCTCTCTTGCACGGTGGCGGAGATTATCGAGGAAATAAAGAAGTTTTCTCCTGCATTTCGTTTCATCCACTATGTGTATGTCGTGGACGAAGAAAACCGTTTCATGGGAGTTGCCTCGTTTCGACGTTTGATCACCAGCGCTCCAAACCAAACTATACAGGAAATTATGCGTGACCGTAAGGGCTTAAAGATCTTAAGACCTGAACAGTCGTTGCGAGAAGTCGCGGTCATTATGGCAAAGTACAAATTATTTTCGGCAGCGGTTGTTGACAAAAGAAGGCAATTGCTCGGCGTTATTACCATGGATGACGTGATGCGGCAATTAGTAATGCACCGGTACGACGTATGATTTCTCTCGTGAAGCGCTGGTTCCTCCGCGTGAGCATCATTTTGAGCGTCGTAGGTCCCGGCATCATTGCCGGGACTGCGGATAATGACGCGGGCGGCATTACCACGTATTCAGTCGTGGGGGCGCACTATGGATATCAAATGCTGTGGCTGCTCCCGCTCGTAGGATTGGTGCTTTGGCTTACACAAGACATGGGGGCGCGGCTGGGATTGGTAACGGGGAAGGGTCTCGCCGCGCTCATTAGAGAGAATTTCAGCATTCGGCTCACCGTACTCGTCATTCTTCTCACCAGCGTATCAAACTGGCTGAATGTGGTAGCTGAATTTGCAGGGGTAGCATCGGTTGCGCAGCTCTACCACATTCCAAAAACCTTACTCGTTGCGGTTGCGGCGTTTGCCATATCGTTTGTCGTTATAAAGGGCAATTTTCAGATCGTTCAGCGGGTATTTCTTACCTCGTCAGTGCTCTATCTCGCGTATCTCATCGCAGGATGGAAAGCAAACCCAGATTGGACGACGATTTTCCACAGTTCCTTTACTCCCCATTTCTCGCTTGAGAGCGGATTTTTATTCACTGCAATTGCGTTAGTCGGTACCACGGTAACCGCATGGGGACAATTTTTTATCCAATCGTATTATGTCGATAAAGGGGTAAAAGACACCGATATCGGTCTCATGCGATGGGATATCACAGCGGGAACGCTCTGGACTGTGGTCGTTGCATTTTTTATCGTGGTGGCGACCGCAAGTACGTTGTATCCCAAGGGTATCCAGATTTATGACGCGTCACAGGCAGCCGCGGCTTTGGAACCATTCGCGGGGTATCTTGCTAAACACTTGTTCGCCTGGGGGCTCCTCAATGCGTCTCTCCTTGGCGCAGGAGTGGTGACCATCGCGACGTCGTACCTCATAACCGAAGCGTTTGGGTGGGAAGGGAAAGTGGATCTTGGGTTGCGTGAATCTCCGGTATTTTATAAACTATTTCTTTTTTTTATTGTTTCTGCTTCGCTTTTTGTCTTAATCCCCTCCATACCGCTTGTTCCGACTATAGTTTTTTCCCAAGCGCTCAATGCCATGGTGTTGCCGCTCCTCTTCATCTGCATGACCGTGCTTTTGAATCGAAAGGATATTATGGGGACAGGAGTGAATTCTCCCATGAATAATTCCATTATCATCATCGCGATCGCAGTGGTATGTGTACTCAATATTAGCTATTGCTATTCACTGATCACGCAATTTTTAAAATTGCTCTGATCAACATTTGCCACAGTTTATATATAAGACCCTGTACAGGTCCTTTTTTTTATGCTATACTTTCATGTTGCGTATAAAAACGCGCACAAGTCGATGCGCATAAATATAAAATAAAAAATAATATATGATATGCTTATTAAAAAAGTGTTCCATTGGGTAGGTTTTTTCGTTGTATTAAGCTCATTCACGCTCATCACGCTTGTGGGGGCAAGAGATTTTACTTCCGTTGAGGAAGCGCTCGCACAAGGGTTTGATGAGATAACGGACGGTGAGCTTTTTATTGTATCCGACGTCCCCACGGATATACCTTCTTCATTGCGTCTTGCGCGACGAGAACAAGTGTGTCGCGTGAAGAGCGAACTTTTTGAAAACCTCGCATCGTCGCTGCCGAGTTTTAACGGCAGGGAAATACAGATCGGGCATGTGCGGGTGAGATTGCTCAATACCACAGGAATGAATCTTGACGTGCAGGAATTTATGCGCAAGTTTCGATTGGGGGAGGAGGACTGCATGACCGTGTCATTCCACAGCTTTTTGTATCCGTTTTTCCATGGAGGGGTGAGTTGACGTTCGGATTGCTCGGCATGAAACACGCGTCCCCGACTCCAGCGAGTCGGGGCGCTCCACCTCACCCGCGTGATCCGCCTTCGGCGGAGCCATGCTCACGCGGGTTGCGGAGGGTTTCAATTCCGATCAATCCTCGCTTCGTATAATGAATGTATGGAAAAATTTTTTCACAAATTATTCTATGGTTTTTTAATCAGTGCGTTAATCATCTCGCTTGGATTGTTCTTGTCTCATCAACTCACGACAACCACTGGGTATTGGAATACGTTCGGAAGAGTATATTTTTATTTCCTGATTGCGTATACCTGGTACATTTTTCTGCTCCTTTTTATAGACGATTTCAAGGTGCGGCGCTATCCCGCGTATGACGGATCACTCATCTCCGTGATCATGCCCGTGTTTAATGAAGCGCCGGAGCTGCTCCATCATGCTTTGCAATCGCTCATCGCAGCGCAAGGAAATAAGGAAATTATAGTCGTGGACGACGGATCAACAAATTCATCGCACTATATTTTAAGGCAATTTGCAGATAAAGGTTTGGTGCTGGTACATCATTTTCTGGTAAATAAAGGAAAACGGCACGCAATCCATTATGCAGTCAAGCATTTAATTAAGGGGAAAATGGTGGTATGCGTAGATTCCGATACAGTCGTAGATCGCGATGCATTAGTTCGCATCGTGGAACCGCTTTCCGCACCCTCAATTGGCGCTTCCACAGGCGATGTGCGTCTGTTGAATGAGCATACCAATTGGCTTACGCGCATGGTGGGAGCTTACTATTGGGTGGGATTAAATATTTACAAACGCGCGCAGTCTACCTTGGGCATTGTGGTCTGCTGTAGCGGATGTTTGTCTGCGTACCGGAACAATACGCTCCAGAAGATCATTGATGAATTTGTAACACAAGCATTTTTTAATGAACCATGCACGCATTCCGAAGACAGGCATTTGACGAATCTTGTCTTGAAGCAGGGATACCGGGTAGTGTACCAGGATCGGGCAGTGAGTTATACCCACACTCCTGATACGCTTAAAGGGTTCTTAAAACAGCAGCAGCGTTGGAAGCGGGGATACGTGCGCGAATCCATCTATACGCTCTCATGGGCATGGCGCACCAGAAAAATACTCTTTTTCGAAATCATATTGTGGGATCTCACATTAACCTTCTTGTCGCTCGGCATACGATTGGCATCACTAATTGTATTCATCACCCAGCCGCTCTTTTTTATCCGCTTTATTCTTCCCGGCTGGCTCTACTTCATGAGCGTGCGGTACGTCTTCGTGCTCTTCTACGCGCCGCAGAAAATCCTCGGCCTTATCTATTACACCTTCCTTTACGAATTTGTGCTCTATTGGCAAAACATCATTGCGCTCTTTACCCTGAAGAATAAGAGCTGGATGACACGATAAATATGATTGCATAAATGCTTAGCGGATATAAATAGATTTGGAGAGGGCCTTGGGTGGGGGACGCTCAAGGCTTTTGAAATTGGCGGAAATGGGCGGGAAGGGTATACTATTACTATGCAGAAGAAATTTTTAGGCAAGAAAAGCGGTATTAATACATCATGGGACGAGTCGGCGCAGTGGTATCATGGATTGGTGGGCGAGAAGGGGATGGAGCTGCAAAAGAACGTGGTTTTTCCGAAGACATTGCAGTTGCTTGATTTAAAACCGCATGAGAAGCTGTTGGATGTGGCATGCGGGCAAGGGGCGTTTTGCCGACATGCAGTGCGTTGTGGGAGTGAAATAGTAGGCGTGGACGCGTCGCCGCAATTGATTGGATATGCAAGGAGAGTGTCTCCAAAACAGATACGCTTTATCGTTGGTGATGTGAGGAAACTTCCCCGGGAAGTTGCAGAGGAGCGATTTGATGCTATTTCATGTATCCTTGCCATTGCGAATGTTGATCCTCTCAAGCCAGTATTTGAAGAATGTAAAAAAGTTCTAAAACCATCAGGGCGCATGGTGCTGGTCTTATCTCACCCTTGTTTCCGCATTCCGCGGCAAAGCGGGTGGGGGTGGGATGAACAACGCAAACTGCAATATCGACGCGTAGACCGTTATTTGAGCGAAATGAAAATTCCCATCCAGATGCATCCAGGGATGCGCAGCCGTGAAATTACATGGACGTTCCACCGTCCGCTCAACGTGTATGTGCGCGCACTGCGAGAAGTGGGTTTTGTCATTGATGCGCTGGAAGAATGGCCCACGAGCCGTAGAAGTACTCCAGGGACTCGTGCCAGCGCAGATCAGAGATCAAAGGAGGAGATACCGTTGTTTTTAGCAATGAAGGCAGTGAGGAAAGATAGCGATGGTCGATGAGTATTATATTCGAAAATTTTCAATGCTCAATTTTCAATTCCCCATCCCTGCCCGCCATAGCCTTTCCTTGAACTGCGTCTCGTTGATGATTGAGTGCACGATACTCAGGGAATGATACGTTGATAGCTGACAGGCTTATGAACAGGCGGGAATGTCCCAATGACTCAATTTTCAAACGTTTGCGTCATTGGTCAAATGAAAATTATTTGAAAATTGATGCTTGAAAATTGAAAATTATCAAAGCAGCGATTAAACTTATGACCGAGCAAAGCGATGAAAAGGTTACGAACAGTGGGAACCATATTCCATGTAAGATTCTTGGTTTATTCGTGCATCCCACCCGTAACACTCCCGTGGTGTTTATCGGAACGGAAGATGAGCGTGTGGTGATACCGATTTGGATTGGATTCTTGGAAGCCCAAGCCATCCTATTTGCGTGGAAGCACATTACGCCTCCGCGTCCCTTAACATCAGACCTTCTCGTATCCGTGATTAGGGAAGATTTTGGCGCCGCGGTTGAAGAGGTGAGTATTCATACCCTTCAGGATGGGACGTATTATGCATCTCTTGCGCTCGTGCCCCGCAGAGGCGAGCGCATCTTGAGAGATGCGCGCCCTTCTGACGCTCTTGCGGTTGCGCTGCGCACCCATGCTGCACTTACCATAAGTAAGGAGCTTGTGGATGCAACTGTCAGAGAGCAGGAAAATGCAAAGGCCCTTCTTGATTTTCTTCGGCTTGAACAGGAGGATCTTGATAATACGCTTCAAGAAGAGTCATCTACCTCATAGAGGTATAGAGGAAAACTTTTAGGAATATGATATCCCCGCCTCGGGTGCCGCCTTGCTTGCCGCCCCGATAGCAGCACCTTACGGTTCACTACGGGGTTGACTCCACTCGCCACGTGCTCAAACAGCCTGCTCCGTAATGCTATAAATCCT
>JBFLWV010000002.1:0-27375 GCA_040757655.1 Patescibacteria group bacterium
ATTCTCCCGCGAAGAGTTTTGTTTCTATTTCTTGCTGTGATTCTGAGGACATTTGAGTATTTGATGATGCTCTTTGTCCTTAGTATACAGCATTTTTTAGTTTCTGCATAGTGGGTAACTACACCCTGTGGGGAGTAGTGTATGGATTACCCATGGAAGGTCTGACTATGATTTTATCGTAATATGTAGGGAAGCGGAGCAAATTGAACAGTTCAGAAGGTACGAGAGTGGGTTTGTTGATTATTTATATGATCTTTATCGATATCGAAAAGTATGCACCCCCCTTGATGTGAATCACCGACAGTATGTCCTAGAATCGAGGGTAGGGCATCGCTTAAAATCCGCACTTCTTTTAACACCTGATGAGTATGTGGGCGGGGGTCAAAAGTTTGTGAGGGAGCTTCGCCTTGATATCGTGCGCGTATTGTCATCTGTTGCACCAGAAGAGCAGCGGAAGATTTGGGTAAAGGTGGAGGAGTATTTTAACGAATACATAAAGAATTGGAAGGGTAGTACGTGGAGGAAGCATCGAGGAGAGCGACGCTCTCGGCAGAGTGAAAGAAGCCGACGTTTCATAAATGGTATATTAGTGGAGAGATATCAGCGCCGTGCAGGAGATGACTGGCATACCAAGTTTGCACAGGCAATGGATGCGATCAAAGTTCCTGATTTTGAAACCTACGCGCGAGCGATTGAGGCTACCAAAGGAGCCCTCACGCTTGGAGAGGAGAAGAGATTTAACGTACCTCGATCTTAAAAGATATCCATACCTATATACCACCTGCCCGCCATGTGCCTTCCCAGAGGGATTAGCACGTACGTGATATTAGTGTGAGTATAAAGGATGTTACCGTTCATTGTTGACAGGCTGGGCTCGGTGGGCGATCGTTACTAATAGGGCGAGGTATTTTTTTGTAATTATTGATCTTTGATGAAGTGAGGAGAAAGACAGAAATCGAAAATGAAGAAGTGGAGTATATCGATAATACTCATACGAGGGATCACGAATTGACGATCGTCAAATATTGATCCCTGAATATGGAGAAGGGGCAGGATGGTTCAACGAGGAGGGATACACTGGATATAAAGAGACCGCGCAGATCAACTGTGCGGTCTTTGGGTTAATTTCGGATGATAAAAAGGACATCGTTTACAACGGTGATAGATTTATTTCGATGATTTATGTTGGATATAATTCCGTTCCATGTGTAGAGATATCCTTTTTTCCCCCTATAACCAAAAATTCCTTTGGATGTGAGTAAAGTAATTGATATGGAGTCGTTATTCCACTCCTCGCATCCTTCTTGTATTGTTTCAAAAAGGGTAGGTTTATTAGATCTTGCAATGAGTTTTAGAAGACCCTTATTTATACATGGTAGAGAGATAATTGTTCCTTTCCTAGTTTCATAGGTGAGTTCGTTTATTCTGCTATAAGATAGTTGTTTACCCCGGAACCCTAGTGCGATATTGCCGTGTTCGAGAGTAGGCGCTTGGTCTTCGTTTTTATAACCGAGCGGTATAGCATCTCTCGCAATTTTAGTAGGCGTGACAGATATCAATGAATAGCAGAGTATATTACTCTCCTTGAGAGTAACTATGTTGATAAAATCAGAATTACCCCTACTGTGTAATAACCGGAACACGACCATCCCGGCTTTTTCCCCAGCGCATGCTGCGAATTTCATGGTGACTCTCCTTTGTTAAAGATCTATATTCGTTTGTTGATTTTCGAAATGAGCTAAAACAATATTTCTTTACCCTTTTCTATCTTTGTTGAACGTTAAAGACAGTGAAGGATAAAAAAATTAAAAACTACCGCTTATGGTGCGGTAGGGTGGCTTAGGATAGGGCGATTCCTTGGCAATTATGGAGTGTGGATAGTCGCTTCTTCATTGGGCGGCACACTAGGAGGAATTATCCCCAAGCAGATGCTAGATTTCCTAGAGATTATAATTTTCCTACTTTTCTATTATTCTGTCAATCGAATGCACTCGTCCATGTTCGTGGACTTGAACATCGAACCTCTTAGGACTTTCTCAAAGGCAAGAGCGCCATCCTCATCCACCACCAGCTCGGGAAGCGGAACCGTCCGCTCGCCCAGAAGAGCTTCTGGAGCCGCGGGTACTTCGTGAGGACCGTGGGCATCGACGAGGAAACCGTGAAACGCTACATCCAAGGCCAATGGCAACACGACCAAGGGGCCGACGGCATACAGCTCGATTTTCAATGGAACTAACTTTTCCAACTAACGCCTGGAAGCCCCTTCCAGGGGCTTTCCTACAGCCTACGGCTCTGCCGTAGGATGGGATTATTCCTGCCTTAAAGCTTCCACCGGCTGCAAGCGAGCGGCTTTGCGCGCGGGAGAGATGCCAAAAAATAGGCCGACCGCCACAGAGAAACATACGGCGAGTACGACGCCGGCCCACGAGAATTGAAACCCCCAGTCAAAGCCTGCGTATTGTGCGGCGTAAGAGGCTGCGAAGCTTTGGAGTGTGCCAAGGGTCACACCAACCAACCCGCCCGTGAAAGTCAAGAAAATCGCTTCCCAAAGAAACTGCCATAGGATGGCATATTCGGTCGCGCCGACCGCTTTGCGCAGCCCTATTTCATAAGTACGCTCTGAGACAGACACGTACATCACATTCATAATGCCGACGCCGCCCACCACAAGGGAGATTGCAGCAATCGCAACGAGTAAGAGCGTAATACCGCCACTAATGGTATTGATCATGGCAAGCGCGTCATCCATGGTCGTTACTGCGAAATCGTCTTTTTTTGGGTCAGTAATGCTGTGCTGTTCGCGCATGATACCCGTTATGTCCTCTGCGGTGGCATGCGCCTGATCTGGGTCTTTCAGGTACGCCATGATGGATTGGACATGGTCGATCCCGAGGATTTTGTTCTGCAGGGTACGCACGGGCATATACACCATGTTATCCATATCAAGGAAGCCCATGTAATTGCCCTGTTCTTCCATGATGCCGATGACGGTAAATTTTGTATTTCCCACTTTTATTTTTTTGCCAAGTGCGGAATCGTCGTTAAAGAGCGTCAGTTTGAGGGCGGGGCCGATCACCGCTACCTGCTCAAGTGATTTATCTTCCTCAACGGTAAAGGGGCGCCCTTCAGCCACCTGCGCTTTGTAGAGGTCAAAAAATTGAGCAGACACGCCCCAGAGCATTGCGGTTTTGTCGCCCATCTCCGTACTCACGATCTCTTGCCCCATTTGGTAGGCATAGTACCCCAGCACGTTTGGGTGTTTGGCGACTTGTTCCGCATCTTTGATTTTGAGCGTGGTAATGGTAATACCTTGGGCCATGCCCATGGCATTCTCCATGGATGTCTGTTTCGTGGATGGTACCTTTATTTCTATCTGGATAAAATCAGTGCCAAAGGCTTCTGCTTCGCGCAACACAAAATATTTGATGCCATGCCCCATGTTCATGACAAGGACAATGGACATTACACCAATAACCAGACCAAGCACGGTAAGAAGCGAGCGCACCTTATGGGCTTTCAAGGAATGGAGGGAGAGTTTTATTGGTGAGAGGAGGTACATATGTATCATTCATATCTTAATGCTTCCACCGGTTCGAGTCTTGCTGCCCTCCGTGCCGGATACCAGCCGAAAATGATCCCCACAAGGGAAGAAAAACTAACGCCGAGCACGATGGAGGAGAGCGTCACCACATAGTGCCATTGGTAGCCAAGGTAATTCGCGACGAGCGCAACAAAGGCGGCGATGGCAGCCCCCACCATGATGCCAATAATGCCCCCCATGACGGTGAGCACGAGCGCTTCCGATAAAAATTGTATCTGGATGTTGCCGTTCGTCGCACCCACTGCTTTGCGTAGCCCTACCTCTCTTGTGCGTTCATTTACCGCGATGAGCATAATGTTCATAATACCCACCCCGCCCACGAGCAAGGAGATCGCGGCAATTCCTGCCAAAAAGAACTTCAGCGCATTGGTAATCTGGCCAAGCGTGTCAAGCGCCTGGGTCGCTGCCCGTACCGTGAAATCGTTCGGTTGTGTGCCCGCGAGATGGTGGCGTTCGCGCAGGATTTCTTTGGTTTGGTCAAGCACTGACGGTACCATATCATCACCGGTGACCTTGAGGCGTATCATATTGACATGGTGAATGCCCAGCATGAGCTTTTGCGCGGTCTCTAAGGGGATAAATACCTGCGTATCTTTATTTTCAAATCCCTGCACGCCTTTTTTTTCAATGACACCAATCACGCGAAATGGTTCACGTTTTATCCGTATGGTTTCTCCCACAGGGTTCTGATCGCCAAAGAGATCCTGCCATACCTGCCAGCCGAGCACCGCGACGCGCGCGATGCCTTCCTCATCTGTCGTAGTAAAGAAATTACCCACCTGCATATTTGCTGATTCCACCTGCGGGTATTCAGCGGTGGTGCCAATGGAGGTGGCATCGGTCTTTTGGTTCTGCCACTGGACGCTCTCAATGCCGCGTACGTAGCTTGTCACCGCTTCAACTCCTGCAATTTTTTTAAGCGCCACTGCATCCTCATGCTTCAGGGTGGTCACTATAATACCCATCACTGAAGCAGGTGGCCCTTTTTCATCGCTATAGCCGGGGAGCACGCCGATGAGGTTGGATCCGACAGAAGTGATTTGGTTGAAGATGAGGCTCTGCGCGCCCGCTCCCACGGAGATGATAATAATGACTGCGGCGATGCCAATGACTATGCCGAGGATGGACAAGAAAGTCCGGTTGCGGTTTGTCCGGAGGATTTTAATGGATGATATGAGTGTTGAAAACAACATATTATGAAAATCCAAATATCAAAATCCCAATATCAAATAAATGACCAATGTCCAAACCCCAATGACCAATCAATGACACAATGCTCAAATGTTTTGGATTTAGGGCTTTGGATTTTATTGGGAATTGGACATTGGGATTTGGGGTTTTTCACTTGATGAATCCATCCAATGCCATTTTTCGCTCTTGTACGCGTTCATCTGCCATTATGCGGCCGTCTTTGAGGCGGAGGACGCGCTGCGCCATAGCAGCGGTATAGTGCTCATGGGTGACCAAGATGATTGTTTTGCCGATGGCATTCAGGCGCTGGAGAATTTCCATAACCTGTTGGCCAGATTTTGAATCGAGGTTCCCGGTTGGTTCGTCGGCAAAGATAAGGTCAGGTTCGTTCACCAGCGCCCGTGCAATGGCGACGCGTTGTTTCTCGCCTCCTGAGAGCTGGTTGGAATAGTGCGTAATGCGATGGCCTAAGCCAACCGCCTCAAGCGCTTTTCGTGATGCTTCTGTTTTATCGCGCCGTCTGGTATATTCGAGCGGCAGCATTACATTATCCAGCACCGTGGTGCGGGGCAGGAGATTGAATGACTGGAAGACGAAACCGATTTTTTTATTCCGCAGCGCGGCAAGCTCCGTGTCGCTCAGGGAGCTGGTGTCGTGCCCTTCAAAATGGTAGGTTCCCTTTGAGGGGCGATCAAGGAATCCAAGTATGTGCATGAGGGTAGATTTACCAGAACCAGACGGCCCCACAATAGCCACGAACTCTCCATTCTGGATAGAAAATGAGAGATCGTGGAGGACGGGAGTCTCAACCCCGTCGTTCACGTAGGTTTTGGAGAGATTTCGGACCTCTATGAGCATAAGAGAAAATCCCAATGACCAAACCCCAATTCCCAATAAAGCCCAAAATTCTAATGTCCAAAATTGGGTCTTAAGGCATTGGGATTTTCAGCCAAAGGCTGATCCGCATCTAGCGTAAGATTGGTCATTGCCTGCCCGCCATAGCCTCTGGGGTGAGTAATGTGCGACTATAAAATGGTGTTTACTCTTAAGATGCGTTACGTCCTTAGGGATGGGCTTAGGCAGGTGGGGGTTTGGGATTTGGGATTTACTTCTTCTTCGTTCCTATCACTACCACCTCTCCTTCCTGGAGACCGTTCGTGATTTCGACTCTGCCACCGTCGCCGCGGAGTCCCACGATTACCGTTCTCTCCTCAGGAGCGAGTCCTTTCATGATTTCGACATAAGAGCTCTTCTCTCTTTCCTTCACTGCACGTAAAGGAACGGAGAGGACATCATGACATTCATCAGTATGCATGACGACGTCGGCGCTCATGCCGGGTTTTATCTCAGGAATAGCCTTGTCGAACGCTACTGTGACCTCATAGTAGACGACACCCTCAATAATCGTTTCTGCCGGATTGATGAAGGTAACCTTGCCGGTAAAGACGCGGTCGCTGCCAAATGCGTCAAGGGTGATATCAGCACTATCGTCCACCTGCACTTTGGGGATGTCGGCCTCCGGCGTTTGTACGGTTATCTCCAGCGCATCTTCGGTGAGAAGGCGGATTACCGTGACGGTGGGTGATACGGCTTCACCTACCTTTACCTCCACATTGGTAATAATGCCATTTAATGGACTTTTCAGTATTGTTTTTTCCAGCGCGTCTTGCGCCGTGGCAAGTGATGCGCGTGCTTCATTGAGTTTTGCTTGCAGGAGTGCCATTTCTTCTTTGGTGGGAGGCGCAATAGTCTTCTGATATTGTGCTTCTGCGCTCTTCAGATCTCCCTCCGTTTGGGTCAGGATGGTTTGTGCCTGCGCTTGAATGCTTTTCAGGTTTTTTTCTGCCGTGGAGGCGGCTGCTTTCTTAAGATTCAGAGTTGCTTCCCCATTGAAACGTGCAGTCGTGAGATCAATATCTGCGTCATTGAGGTCTGCAATGGACGCATTGAGGTCGGTCCACGCGCTTGCGATATCTGCGCGGTAGGCGGTAAGGGTTTTTGGAGCAGACGAGCTCACGCTCGCGTCATTGAGCGCCGTGCTTGTTTTTGATATTGCAATCCGTATCACGGAGAGTTCCTCTGTCATCGAAGGAAACCACTGGTGCACTGCTGTTTCTGTAGGGGCCTTACGAAAGGACGCGAGAGATGAAGAGAAACGCTTCGCTGCGCTGTCTGCTTTCCCTTTTGCGTTTTTTGTATTCTCTTTTGCTTCAATATTATTAATCGTGAAGTAGGAATAGAAATCGTTGCCCGCATCAAATATCTCTTCAAGAGTATTTATAGCTCCTTGCGTCTTCTTCTCCACGGTATCGGCAGCAGTCTTTGCATCGGTGACCGCAGCGACAAGGTCTTCTTGGAGGTTTGTCTCTGACATACTCACGGCAGCGCGGGCTTCTACCAGAGCCTGTGCTGCCTTCGCACTATCCGCCTCGGTACGGATGCGTGCCTGGGTGAGATTATTGCGCGCATTCTCCACGGTGACGGATGCAAGCTGGCGTTCGGTGAGGGACGCGCCCGCGATCAATTTGTCTACGTCCGCGCGTGCGGCAGCCACGCTGGCCCTCGCTTCGGCAACGCGCGTTTCAGCTTCCACAGAATCGAGGGTGAGGAGCGGCTGTTCTATCTTCACCTTGTCTCCCTCTTTGACCCATATCGACGCCACCCGCCCATTTTGTGCGAATGAGAGCGATACATCAGTGGATGATTTTACCTTGCCTGAAGCAGAAACGGTTTGCACCAGGTCACCTCGAGTGACCTTTTCCGTGAGATAGGGGATGACGTGTTTGCGCCTTGCGAGGGCTATACCTGCCACGGCTGCCACGGCTGCGATAGAGAGTATGGCGGTTATTATTTTTGTTCCTCTGCTCATAGAGATAAGGCTTACCATATTCGAAATAATCCAATATATTCTATCAGAAAATGGTGTTTTTGTATATGAGTTATCTTTCTTCCGAGTCACGGAGTAATATCCTTCCTTTTAGGAGGTGGCGGCTGTTCGTGAGGTATATGTTCGTGAGGCATATTCACATAATTTGCTATTTGGGCTATACTCAACCTCGTACGATACAGTTTTATCCCCACCCTTCCGCGGGGCATGAGGCGGGAGGTTCCTCAAAGGTCTTCTCAATATTAGGATTGGGATTACCAATCATTAACATACAATACTATGGGCAAATCAATGACCAAGACTCAGTTCCTTCAAGCGCTTGCGGAGAAGACAGGGCACACAAAGAAAGAAATAGCCAATGTCGTCGACGCGCTCGTGGGCCTTATGTATGGTGAGGTGAAGAAGGCCGGAGAGGTTACCCTTCCGGGGGTCGGGAAGCTCATGAAGAAGTTCCGCCCCGCGCGTATGGGGAGGAATCCCGCGACCGGCGAGCAGATCCAGATTAAAGCAAAGACCGTGGTGAAGTTTCGGGTGGCAAAGGCGGCAAAAGACGCAATTCTTGGTGAATAGGGCGAAGCGTAGAGTACTCATTTTAGTCCACAATGGATTCCAAGAAAGCGAGGGAATCCATGTGAGAAAAGAAAGAAAGCCGCGGTACCGCGGTAAACAGGCAGCGCCCCGCATAAGCGGGGCGCTGTTATAGAATAAATTGAACGTAAGAATAATAAAGAAACAAGTTATAAAATTGGGATTTTGGTTATTGGGTTATGGAAATTGTTTGGTTGTTGTTTCTTGTATCTTTGGTAATTGTTTGGTGTTTGTATCCTTGTTTCTTGGGTATTGTCTCTAATTCATCGTATCGGAATTTCAATATTGAAATTCCGACAGACACTTTACCCTTCGGGTAAGCGCTGGACTGTGTTAGGCTACCGTGCCGATACGATCCAGCGGTTAAGCGCAGCTTTCGTGCTGCCCGGAGGAAGTTGGTGCCCGAAGGGCCTACCTGGCTTTAATCATCTTCCGATTCGAGGTGAATAGTAGTGCTTCCCTCCATTTTGGTTTCCACACGTTGTTCGATAGAGCCGCCATCCGTGCGCATGTCAGACTGTAATTGAAAAAGGGATCCTTTTTTAAGGATGCGTTTCATTTTTTCCAGCTGTTTCTGTATTTGAGAAGAAGTGGTAGTTGGTCCATCGAGATTATACCATATCGTTGTCGTTGCCTGTACACGAGACGGACTAAGTTGGTTTGAGCTCTCCTCCTCATTTCTCTCGCCTTGTTCTTCGCGGGGCCACGTGGTAGTGGCGGTGAACGGGACTCCTGCGGGAGCGCGAAACTCTATTTTTTCTTTTTTCTTTTTTCCTCCTTTTTCTTCAGTCTCAATCTTCACATGCACTTTACCATCAGTTTCGGTTTCAACCTTCACGTTCCATTTGAAAGGCAGTCTTGCCTTTTCTTTCAGGAATTGCGCGGCGCGTGAGGTTTCCTCGCTCAATTGGCGCATTTTCTCAAGCGAAGCTTTCACCGACGATTTTATTTCCATGGTATCTTCCTTAGATGTGGTGGTGGTAAGCATTTCAAGTGCTTGCGTGATGCGGGCATGCTGTTTCGCGTCTTGGGAGAGTGATTCATTCACCGTCTGTGCTTGATCTTGGGGGAGGGTGGGTAATGCGAGGAGGGTTGCGGTGACGTGCGTTTGATAACGTGTTTGCACTCGTGAAGCGGTGTCCGCGTCCAGTTTGTTTGTCTTCGACAATATATTAATTTCCTCCACGCGGCGATTGGCGAATTCAAGACCAAGATTCGCGCGTTTCATAGGATCTTTGGTAATGGCAATCAGCACGTCTTCGCTTGCGATTTTAACCGGATAGAGGAGAGAATCGGGCAGAGCCCCTTGCGCCGCGTAGGTAATACCCGATCCCGCGAGCATGACGATAACTAAAGAAATGGAAATGGCGAACATCATCCTGCGCAGTCTAAAATGAGCTTTCGGCAAAGGAATCATGCGTGGGAGTGGGACATGACCAGGATTTTCCATTACCCATGCGAGTTTCGTGCGCACCTGCGCAATCCATCGAGGATCAGGTTCGCTCGCGGGAGAAGAATTCAGAGACTTTAATTGTTCTTCAAGTTGGTTCATGGAGATGAGGCGTAAGTTTACGCAGTTTCTTGAGCGCTCGGTTGGTAAGCACTGCAACATGATTGGAGGTCATATTGAGGATGCGGCCGGTTTCTTCCGTGCTAAGGTCGTTGATAAAGCGCAGGGTGAGAATTTCCCGGTGGCGTTCCGGGAGCTTCAAAAGGTGCTGTTCAAGAATCAGGAGGTCGAGGGATGCGTGCGGATGGGGCGGCGTGTGAGGCTCGTCTTTTGGATCGACCTCTTCCCAGGGAATCACGGATTTATGTTTGCGCCACCGGTCCGCAATGACATTGCGCGCCACCTGGAACAGGAACGCGCGGATGTCGTCGATGGGGCGCGTGCTCTCCTGGAGGTACGCCCATGTGCGCATGAAAACTTCCTGTGTCAGCTCTTGCGCTTCTTCTTTTTCCTGTCCGGTGCGGTAGTAGATAAAGCGAAAAATGGATTTTATCTGCGCATCGTACGCAGCCAAAAAACGCTCTTCAATCTCCTTGTTGCGGGTTGGTATTGGTTCGGGAGACATGTTTTACGTAATCAGTCGTCGAAAAAAAGCAGAAATCATTACAGGTGTGCATTACACTATACCATAAAAATCATGAAAGAGAGACAGACAGTCAGACAATAAGACAATTATTTTCACGATCGTATTTTTAATTGTCTTTTGGAAAATACCGTGGTAATATTATCATATCGCTCTTTTTCTTGCCGTTTTTTATTAGGGAGTGAATAGGTAACTTATTTTCAACTCTTATGAGACCAAATAAAGGAAAAGCATACGCAGACACTATTTGGAAAATACTTGAGGGTATCGGAATGCTCACGGTGGCTGTTATGGCGCCTAATGCCGTCCAACTTTTCGGTATAGGTACGCATCGTTATACTATCCCGCGTAAACCATTGCACCGTACTCTGCGCCGGTTCGAGCGGCAAGGGTATGTTGAGCGTGTGAGCAGCAAGCGCACGGCATGGGAATATCGGTTGACCCCAAAGGGAAGAGAAATACTAAAGAGGAGGACAATTGAATCTCTTATGCTTACCAAGCCCCCGCGATGGGATGGGCAATGGCGCATCGTGGTCTTTGACATTCCGGAAAATTTACGGCATGTGCGTGATGTGTTCCGGCGTAAGCTTCGTGACCTTGGATTCCGTTATGTGAATTTAAGCGTGTGGGTCTACCCTTATGAATGCCAGGATGAGATGAATGCAATTACGGAATATTACCGCATAGGGAAATACGTCCGCTACATACGTGCCGGTTATTTTGACGGTATGGAACAAGCAGAAAAAATGTTTAGGGTATAGTGATCATAGAGTTAATAATGTAATGGAGTTATGGGGGTCGTGCGGAGTAGGGACATTTTTGTTACGATCGTGACAAAAATGTACCTTTATTTGTTTTTGGATTAAATTACCTTACCACGAGATTGGGAAGGGAGCAACAGCCAAACGCAGACCTGCCTGCCAATGCCAGTCAATAATCGTCGTTCCTTATCTCATGTTACGGTGCAGGCTATTAGATGCGATGCTCATGAAGTTAGGGCTATGGCTGGCAAGTCAACGCTGATTCCTACGCAGATACACGCAGAATTGACACCCTCACCCCACCCTCTCCCTTTTTAGGGAGAGGAGCTTGGAGAGTTCCCTTGTTCATAATTGGTAGAGGAGCATGCCAGCAAAACACGGATCAATGCGGAATGACACCCTCACCCCACCCTCTCCCTTTTATAGGGAGAGGAGGAGCGGGGTAGCACGAGTAAATAGAAAATGCGGGTCGAGGAAAGTTTTTTGCTTTAGAAATGTATTATATGGTAGGATTAAATAATGGAAACCTCCCCAGCCCCTCCTTATTAATGAGGGGATATAAGGGGTGGTTTCATTCAACTATGCCTACTAAACCAAAACTTCTTCTCTACCTCGAAGGCACGATTCTGGATGATCGGGCCATTCTTTATCTTAAGGTCACCAAACATGACTCCGGCTACCTGCGGCGTTTGGGCGAATCGCTGCCCGTCGAGGGCGCGGTGGAATTCTGCAAGGCAATGCAGGAGCGCTTTGATCTCGTGTACCTTGGCCACCGCGGCGAAGAGCAGCGCGTGGTGTATAGCGAGTGGTTGCAGAAGCACGGGTTTCCAGAAGGGGAATTAATCGTCGGAGGCTATAAAGCAAAATTGCCGCAAGGCATTGCGTATGCCATTGATAACCGCGTACAGGACGCGGAAGACGTGTATCCGAAGCTGGGCATCACGTATATTCCGGTGAATGAGTATGGGGCGAGATGGGAGAAAGTGAGAGTAAAAATTGCAAATTTCAAATCCCAAATTGCAGATAATACCTAATCTTAATAATTTTCAATTTTCAAATACCAATTCTCAAATAATTTTCAATGCATCAATGATGCAAACGTTTGGAAATTGAATCATTGTAACATTGGTTGAAAATTGAAAATTGGACATTGAAAATTTTCTTAATCTGTATTTATATTTAGGGCTTCTTAATTAAGGTATGATTCCCATCCGCGATCATATTCCGTCGGGGAGATTTCCCCTCGTGACCTACAGCCTGATCGGCGCGAATGTGGCCGTGTTTGCGTATATGCTTTCATTGGGCAGCGGACTTGATGCCTTTGTTGTGCAGTATGCGGTCACGCCGTATGACGTGACACGCGGCTTGAATCTTTTAAGCATATTCACGTCAATGTTCCTCCATGGAGGATTTGCGCATATTATCGGCAACATGCTCTTTTTGAACATTTTCGGGGATAACCTCGAGGACAAGCTCGGGCACGCGAAGTACCTTCTCTACTATCTCACTGCGGGCATTGCGGGGAGTGTGTTGCAAATCGTGCTGAATCCTTCCTCCGCGATCCCTATGCTCGGCGCGTCAGGCGCGATTGCAGGGGTGATGGGAGGGTATTTGGTGCTCTTTCCGCACGAGCGGATTGACGTGCTCTGGAGCTGGGGGTTTATGCTCTCGCGGGAAACCGTGCCGGCGCGCATGATGCTCCTGTACTGGATTTTTTTCCAGTTTATCTCCGGTATCGGGAGTCTCGGGATTGCAGGCGGCGGGGTGGCTTTTTTTGCCCACATCGGCGGATTTGCGTTCGGCTATGGGACGATAAAACTATGGCGGAGGAATGTCATCGTGCCGAGGGTGAGGGGTGATTAGAATCTGGAATCTGGAATCTGGAATCTAGAAGTTTGATGTTAGAATCTAGTGAATTGAAAAAGCAAAAAGCCGAGACGTAAGTCGCGGCTTTTTTATAAGACAAAGATTTATAGGACCTATATTGAGACTGTAGAAGAATATCTGCGTTCATCTGCGATCGGCCGCAACACGGTACAAACGAAGCCTAAAATGTAACATAGTGCGGCTAAAGTATCCGCGTATATCTGCGTGGGCACCTTTCTACTCAATTGTTCTACACTCTCATATTATGAGATGGGTCGGATAGGATTTATAAGACGGATAGGACTAATAAGACTGATAAGACGGATAAGTTGAATAGGACGTATAAGACGAATAAAATATGATGGGAGGAAAGATAGGTCGAAGAGGACGTATAAGACAGATAAGATTGATAAGACGGATAAGTTGAATAGGAAGATTATACGTTGGGTGGCGCAGAGGGGTGAATGATGGTAAAATGGGGAGTGATATGAGAAGAAAGAATGTTATTACATGGGGAGAGAAGGCGCTCGCCGTTGAGCGCGCGGCAACTGGTGCGGCGCTTATGGCAGTAGCGCTCATGCCTGCGGTAGTGGTGAGCCTTACGAGAATTGGTGTTAGTTTTGTGCTCGCGCCGCAATTTAAGGTGTTGTTATTGTTTGTAGGAATATTTGTACTGGTGACTGCAATGGGTTTATGGAAGCGAAAGGGGTGGGGATGGGTTTTGATGGTGGTGCAAGTGCTGAGTGCCCTCGTGGGTAGTGTAATCGGTACGAGTTATCTCGCAGCTTCATGGCCTGAATTTTTGGGCAGATGGTGGGTGGCAGGGTTTGTGGGAAGTGTTTTGATCGGTATGACGGCGTTAGTTGCGCTGCTGGTTTGCCTGTTTCAATTCAAGTGGTATTTTAGACAAGAGGAGGATGAAGATTTGCACCGAGGCAATGGCTTCTTGCTCATTGTCGCGGTGTGCGCGTTAGTTGCTGTGCGGATCGCCGCAGCAGCAGCACTCGGCGTCTCTTTTACTCCAGTGTCTACGAATAATCGTGGTACGCGCGCGTTATCAGACGCGGTCGTCAGCGCAGTAGAATATTGTAACAGTATCAAAGAGGGGGTATCACGCGATTCGTGTTTCACGCAGATTGCAGTTGCCGCGGCAAGCACGGGCGACGCGCTTCCCCCAAATTTTTGCGACTCGGTAAGCCCAGAGAATCCACAGCTGAAATTCCTCTGCATCGCGTATGCGCGCCAGCCAGAATCATGTCTCGCATTTGAAAGCATACGCCACCAAGTGCTCTGCCGCAGCCTGGTGACAGGCAATGCAGACGAGTGTGCAGCAGCAGCGAGCAGAGAGGAAGAGGAGCTGTGCAGGAGGACGGTGGAGGGGTATATTGATGAAGTGAGGAAAGCGGGTGAGGGCGGATCCTAGTGGGAGAAGTTAGAAGCTGGAAGCTCGAAGCTAGGATTGAACGTTATTCATTCTTAACTGATGTTACGCAGAAAAATTCAAATGTTGCTAACACAAGCCATTTTTCAAATCAGCCAATACCGCTTGCGTAAGATCAAAATTTGGCTCAAATAGAAGATTCCGTCCAATTAAGATTTATTCTCGTGCGTAACATCACATTCTTAATTCTAAATTCTACCACTATGTCCATTCCTCAACTCCAAGACGCAGAACGGTTGCTCTTAGACGGCTATACCGTGTATATCGTATCAGCCACCCGCGCACGAAGCGAAGGGTACCTGGAGCTGCCGCCGGGAAAAGAGATGCAACGGCACCACCGCCCCGCGGAAGAGCGCTTGAAACAGGTTGAGGGAGATTGTGTCGTTACCATATTCGATACAATCGGCGAACCGGTGGTGCACGAGCTCACGCGTGGCACAGAGCTCATTATCCCTGCCATGATGGAGCACGTCCACGCAAACCCGTATGGCAAGGCCTCCCTCACGCATTGGCAGTTCGATGGGGATGTCATGGATGTGATTGAAGAGCAAAGGATGTTCGCGAAGAGGATTCATGAGGGAAAACCCTAAATTCTAAATTCGAAATCCTAAACAAACCCAAAATCCAAAACGATCGCGTTTTTAATTTTATCGTATCGGAATTTCAAAGCGTTGAAATTCCGACAGACACTTTACCCTTCAGGTAAGTGCGGGACTGCGTTAGGCTTCGCAGGAGATACGACCCCGCACGTAAGCGAAGCTTAGTGCTGCCCGGAGGGAGTGAGTGCCCGAAGGGCCTCACTGGTTCTTGGAATTTGTTTAGTGTTTAGAATTTCGGATTTTGTATTTCATTGGTTGATTGAATTGCAGATGTATAAAATATGCAGGTAAATGTACACAAGAGGAGATTATTAGAGTTCGGAGGCCTTGCCTTTATTTTTTGTATTATTGGTGTCGTGTTCGCAAGGGGCATATGGGCGACGCGAGCGGAGGCGCGCGATCGGAAGAGGCTCGATGACATCAAAAACATCCGCGTAGCGCTACAGGAATATTTCAAGCTTGAGGGATCGTTTCCCGGGGGAGACACGGTCGCGTTGGGACAAGGTGGCGGCGACCAGCTCTGCGCAGGGGAAGCGCAGAAGGGATTTCTCGGCACAGGAGAGAATTGCGGTGAGGGGGCAACCGTCTTTTTAGATCCAATTCCGTCGGACATCGACCCTGTGCGAAACTATCTCTATCACGCATTGCCCGAAGGCTGCACTGATGCATGTAATGATTACGAGCTTACTTTTTCTCTTGAGTATGGAGCAGGGGATTACGGAAAGGGAGCGTATAGGGCAAATCGCACAATGATTATGTTTTTATCGCATTGAGTATGGGCACGTCAACATTACCGCGGTTCCGTGCGATATTATTTGATATCGACGGCACTCTTTCTCATGGCATGCGGGTATAAGGTAGCAATGGGCAACGCAGTTTTCTCACTGAAAGACATTGCTGATTACATCGCGCCTCCGGTTGAGGAAGACGGTGCGGTTCATGTGATTGAAAAGATTTTAGAAGTGAATAATACTGACTGATATGCATATCGTTCCTGTCAAAACGCGATTGGTGAAGCCAGGCGATGATATTGTAAAGGTTATTTTTAATGCAGTGCCTAAGTTAAGGGAAGGGAGTATAGTCGCGTTCACATCAAAGGTGGTGAGCCTGTCGGAAGGGAGATTTGTCCGTAAGAAACCTGGTGTGACCTTAGAAGCACTGGTGCGCAGGGAAGCGGAGAAGGTGTGGCTGAGTGAACACTGTTTCCTTGTGTTAAAAGACGGATTGCTCGCTCCCAATGCCGGCATTGATGAGTCGAACGCGTTTGGCGGGTTTATTCTTTGGCCTAAAGACGCATATAAAAGTGCGATGCGTTTACACAGCGCATTCAAAGAGCATTATCACGTGAGACGGCTCGGTGTGCTTATTACTGATTCATGGACCATGCCGCTGCGCCACGGCGTGGTGGGGATCGCACTTGGTTATCACGGGTTTGACGGGCAAAAAAATTACGTAGGAAAAAAGGATTTAATGGGGAGACGTTTACAGATGACCAAGGTTTCTGCCGCAGATTGTATTGCGAGCGCTGCGGTTCTTGTGATGGGCGAGGGAGATGAGCGTACGCCAATCGCGGTCATTGAAGATGCGCCAGTGCGGTTTACTTCTCGAAGCGAGAAAGGTACATTGAATATTTCACCACGAGATGATGTGTATAGACCTATTTTAAAAGTGTAATCGCAGATGAAATGGTTCTTCGTTATTGGTATCGTAATGAGTCTCGTGGTTGTATATCGATGGCATCTTCCTCCTACGGAGAATCCTTTTTATAGGACGCCCTTCGACAGAGTTCAGGGTGACAGGGCAGGTGGGATGAATAAGACTGATAAGACGAATAGGACGGATAGGACCGATAGGACGGATAGGACGAATAAGATGAGGAGGTTGATTATTCCTGTGCCGTTTCAACCGCAGGCGCCGTTTGCTGATTGGAATGAACCCTGGAATGAAGCGTGTGAGGAGGCCGCGCTTGTGCTTGCGAATCGTTTCGCGCGCAATTTGACTACGCTCACTCCCGAGGAAATGCGCGATGAAATTTTACAGCTGGTTAAATACCAAAACGAACACTATGGTGATTATGAAGATTCTGATGCGGGGCGCACCGCGGAAATTGGGAGAGCGGTATATGGGATCAATGCTGAGGCGGAAAAGGTGAAGAATGTCGAGGAGATAAAGACACTATTGAGAGATGGAAATATTGTCATTGCGCCGATGGCGGGACGGTTGCTCAATAATCCGTATTTTCGTCAGCCCGGCCCCTTGTATCACATGGTGGTGGTGCGCGGATTTGACGATGAGCAGCAGGAATTCGTCACCAACGACGTGGGCACGCGCCGCGGTGAAGGGTATCGTTACCCTTATGCAACGCTCTGGAATGCACTCCACGATTTTCCGGGAGAGAAAGAGAGGATACTACGGGGTGATAAAAGAATTATGGTAATAAAATCCCAACCTTGGTAATTTTCATTTTTAGTATTTTTTTGTTATCATTACCTCATGCATCTTCGGGATATTCGCACCGTCAAAGATCTTGCGGGGAAACGCGTGCTGGTGCGAGTGGATTTCAATGTTCCGTTGCGGCAGGCCGGGAGTGGGTATGAGGTTGATCCGCATGGTGACTGGCGCATCAGGCGTTCCCTGCCAACCATCATGTATCTGATGGAACGCGGCGCGGTTGTGATACTGCTCACGCATGTGGGGAGGCCCAAGGGCATGGTGCGGGAGGACTTGCGCGTGAAACCGATGGCGATGAGATTGAGTATGCTTTTAAATGAGGAGGGCATCGCGAATGAACTTGTCTGGACAAATTTTGAGCGACATGTGCCGCGGGGTGCGGAGAGGCAATTACTCCTCGCCTCTGACTGCGTGGGAACGAAAACTATAGAAGTGGTTGACCATGCGCGGGAAGGAGACATCGTCATGCTGGAAAATGTAAGGTTCCAGGCAGGCGAGGAAGCAAATGACGTGGAATTTGCAAAGGCGCTCGCAGAGGGCAAGGATATCTACGTGAATGACCAACTGGGGATGTCGCATCGGGCGCACGCGTCCGTGTCCGCCGTTACCTCATTTGTACCGAGCTACGCAGGGATGTTACTCATAGATGAAGTGCAGCATCTGTCAGCCATATTAAATTCGCCCCAGAAGCCATTCGTGTTTATTTTGGGGGGAGTGAAGCTAGAGACGAAACTGCCACTCCTCCGCGCTATGCTGCCGCGGGTGGACGTGATGCACATCGGCGGGGCAGCGGCAAATACGCTGCTTTCTGCAGTGGGGAAGCCCGTAGGGAGATCAATGGTAACCCCCGGACACGATACGGTGGTAAACGAAAACGGCTGGGAGAAAGTGCGGTTGCCGGTGGACGTGGTAGTTGCCAAAGACACAGACGGTATAGGCGTGCGCACCTGCAAGGTGGAAGACGTGCGTCCTGATGAATACATTTACGACGTAGGTCCGGAAACAGTGGACGCTATCCGCAAGGATGCGCAGCGTGCGCGCCTCGTGGTATGGAACGGGCCTTTGGGGTATTTCGAGGTGCCGCTCTTTGCGCAGGGGAGCACACGACTGGCTCGGGAGCTTGCCGTCCTCAATACTGCACAGACAGAGACGGTAGTAGGCGGGGGTGACACGGAGGATTTGGTGGAGTCTGTGGGGATGAGGGAGAAGATGAGGTTCGTATCCACGGGAGGAGGAGCGATGCTGGCTTTTCTCAGCGGTGAGGAATTACCCGGATTGGTTCCATTATTAGAGTAGACTCATAGTATAGGAAGAATGCAAAATGCAAAATGCAAATATCAAAATGAAAATGGAAAATTTATTAATTTTGATCTATCATTTTGGATTTTGGTTTTTGGATTTTACATTAACAAATACTTATGTCTTCTAAAAAATTCTCCATAAATAAAATCTTCGCGCGGGAAATCCTCGATTCCCGCGGTAACCCCACGCTTGAAGTTACGGTGGACCTTAAGGGAGGGATAACTGCCAAAGCCGGGGTGCCTTCTGGAGCATCCACCGGTTCCCATGAAGCGGTGGAGTTGCGGGATGGGGACAAGAAGCGGTATGGGGGGAAAGGAGTACTGCGCGCGTGCGCGAATGTTGCCAAAATCGGCGCGCGTCTGAAGGGTATGGACGCGCGCGAGCAGGAACGTTTAGACGCAACCATGCTTGTACTTGATGGCACACCCCTAAAGAGTCGCCTTGGCGCGAATACCACCATTGGCGTGTCGTTCGCCTGCGCGCGTGCTGCGGCACATGCACAGGGGATAGAGTTGTTTCAGCATTTGAGGAAATTGTATCTGAAGAAGACGGCGGATACTCGAAATGTCGAAATGTCGATATGTCGATATGTCGAGAGGTTGCCGATACCGATGTTCAATATTTTCAACGGCGGGGCGCACGCGGACAATAACCTTGATGTGCAGGAGATCATGGTGGTGCCTTTGTTAGGAAAAAGTGCAAAGGAGAGAGTGCGTATTGGAGCAGCAGTATTCCACGCGCTCGGGGCGGCGCTCAAAGAGCGCGGGCATGACACTGATGTAGGGAATGAAGGAGGATATGCGCCAAACGTCAATTCGGTCATGGAGGCGTTTGATCTTGTGCTCGCAGGGATTTCACGCGCAGGCTACCGGCCAGGAAAAGAGGTGGCAATGGCCCTTGATATCGCGTCATCATCATTTTTCGACGAGCGCAACCATCATTACCGTTTCAAAATTGATGAAAATTATTTTACTGCAGATCAGATGATATCCCTCTATCATGACTGGATACGGAAATACCCTCTCATGTCGCTTGAGGATCCACTTGCAGAAGATGATTTTGAAGGATGGGCTCGCCTTACGCACGAATTCAGTGCCTTCACGGAACGGAGCGTCTCAGGAAGAGTTTTGAAATTCCGCGCGTCACTGCCTCACTTTAGGCCATTGATTATCGGTGATGACCTCCTCACCACCAATGTCACGAGGCTTGAACGTGCGGCGGTTATGGGCTCGTGCACGGGCGTGATCGTCAAGCCGAACCAGATTGGAACGCTCACTGAAGCGCTTACATTCGCGCGCAGAGCGGAATGGTGTGGTTTTCCTCGCATCGCATCTCACCGCTCTGGCGAAACCAACGATGATGCATTAGTGGATTTTGCCGTCGCTATAGGCGCGGAATACTTAAAAGCGGGTGCTCCTTCGCGAGGGGAACGCGTGGCTAAGTATAACAGGCTGATGGAGATTGAGGGAAAACTTTGCTAAACTTAAAACTCAAATTTCAAAACTCAAAGCCATATCTTAGAACCATTAAACTAATAGTTTTTAGATTTGCGTTCAGGTTTTGCGTTTTGAGATCTAAGATTTGAGTTAAACAATGTGGAACTTATAGTGTGTAGAATTTGCTGTGTATGTCTCAAATCAGACTCAATACACCCTTGGTCCTCGTCATCCTCGATGGTTTCGGTATTGCGTATCCTGGACCAGGGAATGCGATTACACTCGCAAAAATGCCGACATGGAAACGATTATGGCAGGATTTTCCACACACCACTCTGGAGGCTTCAGGAGAGGCGGTAGGGCTCTTGCCGCACCAGGAGGGAAATTCTGAAGCAGGGCATTTGAACATCGGCGCAGGGAGGGTGGTACCCCAAGATCTCGTCGTGGTGACTCAGGCAATTCGCGATGGGACGTTTATGAAGAATCCGGCATTTGAGGAAGCGGCGCAGCACGTGAAAGAGCGCCACAGCAGGCTTCACCTCTTAGGGCTCCTCTCGAATGACCAAAGCGCTCATGCCAACCCCGAGCATATCAGAGCACTCCTGCATTTTTTCAGATCACACCGCATCGCTCCTGTGTTCTTGCACCTCTTTACCGACGGCCGCGATGCTCCTCAATTTGCCGGCGTCACAGTCTTGAAAAATCTCCAGCTTGAACTTGAGCCGCACGAGAAGGTTGCGACGGTCATGGGCCGTTTCTGGGGGATGGATCGGAAGAAGGAGTGGTCGCGGACCGAACGGGCCTATAGCGCCATTGCGTGCGGCACGGGACTTTTCACACCCGATGCGGCGATGGCAGTGACCAGCGCCTACGCGCGAGGAGAGTCTGATGAGTTTGTCCAACCAACGGTCATTACAGAACGCAACCGTCCCATCGGCGTCGTGGAGGAAAATGACGCAGTCGTGTTCTTCAACGCGCGGTCGGATCGCGCGCGGCAGCTGACGAAGGCCTTTATGCAGTCCGCATTCAACCACTTAAATCCTGGCGCCTTCGTGCGCTGCCGCACGTATAAGAATCTGAAATTCATCGCGCTCACCGATTTCGGGCCGGACTTAGGACAAATCCTTACGGCATTCCCCTCACCGGATTTGCAGGATACTTTACCTATGGTATTGAGAGAGAGGCGGCAGCTCTATATTGCGGAAACTGATAAGTATGCGCACCTGACGTACTTTTTCAACGGTGGCTATTCGAGTCCGGTGGGAGGCGAACACAGAATCCTCGTGCGTTCGCCAGAAGCGTCTTCCTATGACCAGGTGCCAGAAATGTCTGCGAATGAGATTACCACGGTGGTGGAGCAAAATATTATAAATAATGTGTATGACGTTATGGTGATAAATTTCGCGAATCCTGACATGGTGGCGCATACGGGGAATCTCCAGGCGTCCATTAAGGCGGTCGAAGCAGTTGACAGGTGTATAGGGAGAATTTTGAAATTGGTAAAAAGAAAGAAGGGTGTCTGTATTGTCACCGCAGACCACGGGAACGTCGAGGAGGTCATTGACGAATCAAGCGGTAAACCTGACACCGAGCATTCCACAAATCCTGTGCCATTTGTCTTGTGCGATTTCCGTGCCCATGCCACCAGTCTACTCAGCCTGCGTGAGGGCGGGAAGCTCGCGGATGTGGCGCCCACGATTCTTGAGCTATTTGCTATCCATCAGCCGGAGGCGATGACAGGAAAAAGTCTCATCATTGATAAATCAAAATTCAAAATGCAAAACTCAAACTGATGGAGCTCCGCACTTTCCGCGCACGAAAGGTTCATTGATCAGAGGAGGGAAGGCAAATCTGCTTCGCTCGGGAAGTTTAATCAGCCATAATGTTCGTGAATGGAAAGTGCGGGACGGAATACCTTCATTTTTCCGCCGTAGGCGGATCCGCCTTTGGTGGGGATTTTTGACTTTTGATTTTTAATTTTCACTATTGTGTCTCGTCCACGACCAGTCGTGCTTATTATCTTAGACGGTTGGGGTGTCGCGCCACCAAGCCGCGGCAATGCTATTGCCTTGGCAAAAACGCCCAACCTCAACCGTTATGTGCGTACGTACCGCAGCGTGACATTGCAGGCGGCAGGGGAGGCGGTAGGGGCGCTCTGGGGCGAGATGGGAAATTCTGAGATTGGACATTTGAATATCGGTTCAGGCCGTATTGTGTATCAGGATATTCAGAGGATTAATAATACCATCCGGGACGGTTCCTTTTTTAGGAATCCGGTATTTATGAAGGTTATGGAGGAGGTCAAGAAGAATGGAGGAACCCTTCATATCGCAGGGCTGGTATCGAGCGGCCATGTGCACGCCTCACTTGAGCATTTTATCGCAGTGGTGGAGTGTGCACGTCGGAGAGGCGTAGTGCGCGTCGCGTGTCATCTCTTTCTCGACGGGAGGGATGCGCCCTACGCGAGTGGTTTGGGGAGCGTGGAAGCATTGAGCCGGAGTTTGCGGGAGGGCGGTTTGGGAGAGATTGCGAGCGTCTCAGGGCGTTGGTGGGCGATGGACCGCGATAATCATTGGGATCGCACGCGTGAGGTGTATCGCGCAATGGTACAGGGGGAATCTGCGCATACCGCGACCGATGTGGCTGAAGCTATTCGCCAATCGTATGAAAACCATGTGTTTGATGAAGAGTTTCCGCCCACCGTGGTCCTCAAAGGGGGAAAGCCAGTGGCGCCCATGAGAGAAAATGATGCCATCATCATCACCAATTTCCGTTCAGACCGCGCGCGGCAGATCACTCAAGCGCTTTCTCTTCCGTCGTTCATCAAATTCGATCGCTCCAAGCATCCTCGCACTCTTACCGTGGCGACCATGACGCAGTATGACGCTCACCTTCCGGTGCTCGTCGCGTTTCCACCGCAGGAGATCACGCACTGTTTGGCGGAAGTGATTTCCGAGCATGGACTGCGTCAACTCCACATTGCCGAGACCGAGAAATATGCCCACATCACGTACTTCCTCAACGGGGGGAGGGAAGACCCATTTCCGGGTGAGCAGAATATCCTTATTCCTTCACCTTCTATCCCTTCTTACGATATGCAACCGGGTATGTCAGCCGCGGAAATCAAGGATGAAGTGATTGCCGCCATCACCGCACGTACGTACGATGTTATTATGATAAATTTCGCGAATGCCGACATGGTGGCGCATACCGGTAATCTCAATGCGACTATTGAAGCGGTGGAAATCCTTGACCTCATGCTGTGGGAGCTGGTGGACGTGACAATAAAGGATGGCGGTGTTGCCGTCATCACCTCCGACCATGGGAATGCAGAAGGACTCTTAAAGCCCCAAACCGGTGAAATTGACAAGGAACACTCTGCAGAACCTGTGCCGTGCATTATCGCGGGTAAGGGGCATGAGCATAAAGGACTGAAGGACCTCAATGATCTCAGCACCTTAAAGCCTGCGGGGGTGCTCGCTGATGTGGCGCCTACCATTTTGAGTCTGTTGGAACTGCCGCAGCCGGTGGAGATGATTGGGAGAGCGATCAATTGATAAATCCTCTAATTTCTAAACTCTAAACAAATATTTATGAAAAAAATGAAACATCGTTTTGAACTTTGAGTTTTGGATTTTGAATTTGTTTAGGGTTAGGGTTTAGGATTTAGAGTTTCTCAATGAATATGGACCTCATTACTGCATTAAAAAGTCTTGATCATTATCTCTTCTTCACCCTCAATGGATTGGCAGGAAGGGAGGCACTCCTTGATGCGTTTGGGATTTTTACGGCAAAGGGGTTAATTTGGGTCATGGGGCTCGCAGCGTTTTGGTTGTTGTATCGCGTTCCGCGCGTGCCTCTTATAACTACTATTATTCCCCCCCATAGGCGTTGGTTTTTTCCATCAGGCGCGCCTCGCGCCCTGCATACCGTTTTTATAGACGGAAAGAGAACGCTATGCGGGGGGTGGGCGTGTGCGGCAGCGGCAGTTGCAGGGGGGTTGGGTTGGGGAGCAAGGATGCTGCTCGCGCGCGTATTTGGGAGGACGCGGCCGTACCTGTATGAAGGCGTGCATAACCTCTTCACGAAAGGAGCCGCGGATTATGCGTTTCCTTCGGGCCACACCACCATTGCGTTTGCGCTCGCCTTCTCGATTCAGTTTTTTGCGCCGCGCTACGGCGCGCTTTTCCTGTTCTGCGCTCTCATGGTAGGATTAGGGCGCATTTTCATCGGCGCGCACTATCCGGCGGACGTGGCGGCAGGAGCGGTTTTAGGGTATCTGTCAGCGGTTATTGCGCGGTGGGTAGTTACTAAGGCAATGCATCTGAAGACGAATAATAAATCCCAAATCCAAATTTCCAATGTCAAATAAATTCCCAATACCTCAATGACCAATTTGGAATTTGGAGTTTTGGACTTTATTGGAAATTTGGTATTGGGATTTATCCATCTTGATGAACAAGCACATCATGGCTATTTTATCGTATCGGAATTTCAAAGTGTTGAAATTCCGACAGACACTTTACCCTTCGGGTAAGTGCTGGACTGTGTTAGGCTACCGTGCCGATACGATCCAGCGGTTAAGCGCAGCTTTCGTGCTGCCCGGAGGGAGTGAGTGCCCGAAGGGCCTCACTGGTTCACGCCTGGTATATGAGTCAATTATTTAAAAACCCACATCTCTATCCTCTCATTCTTGCGGGAGGCGTTGGCACCCGGCTGTGGCCGCTGTCCCGCCGCAGCAAACCAAAGCAGCTGAATTCTTTCTTTGGGTCAACCACTTTGCTTGAGCAGGCGTATCGTAATGTCACGCGAGGATTCTTTCCGCGCGCGGTATACGTCTCTACGAATACTTCTTCAGCTCATGCGGTTCGCGCGTTGCTTCCACGTATGCCCCGTTCGAATCTCATTGTCGAGCCCGTGTGCCGCAATACTGCCGCCGCCATTGGCTATGCGGCGGCAGTGCTTAAGTACCAAGACCCGGATGCGGTGATCGTGACCGTCAATTCTGACGCATGGATCGGCAATCCAGGAGCGTTTATAAAAGCAATTGAGTTTGCAGCGCGTATCATTAAGGCACGCACGGACCATCTCGTCTTGTTGGGCAGTAATCCCACGTATCCGGAAACCGGCTACGGCTACATTGAAATGGGTTTGCCTGTCATGAAATACGGGAATCTTGAAGCGTTTACCGTGAAGTCGTTCACGGAAAAACCCACCCTGTCCCGCGCAAAACAGTATCTCTCCAGCTGGCGCTACCTGTGGAATCCCACGGTGATGACGATCCGCGCTGATCATCTCCTCTCCTTGTATCGCACGCACCTGCCGCGCATGTTTACAGGGTTAGTACGTATCAGTAAGGCATTGCATACCAGGAATGCCGCGGCGACGGTGCAACGCGAATTTAGGGCATTTCCCCCGATTTCGATCGACTATGGCATTGTCGAGAAATTGAAGAAGGACATCCTGGTCATACCTGCTGAATTTGGCTGGTCAGACGTGGGCAGCTACCGCACCGTGCATGAGATCATAACCCATCTCACAAGAAAAAACGTGGTCCGGGGAAAGAGCATCAGCATCGATGCGGAGAATAATCTCATCTTTCCTGAAACGAATAAACTCGTCGCGCTCATTGGGGTGAAAAATCTTGTGCTGGTCGAAACCAAGGACGCCCTGCTCCTGTGCCACAAGGAGCGCTCGCAGGAAGTGAAGAAGGTGGTGGAGATGTTGAAGAGAAAGGGGATGATACAGTACCTGTAAACCCTACATCCTAAATCTGAAACCCTAAACAAATTCAAAATCTAAAATTCAAAATGTGTTTTGGAAATTTGTTTTTTGTATTTATTTAGGATTTCGAATTTAGAGTTTAGAATTTTCATATTGGTATGTCTTGCACGCGACGTAATCGACGTTGGATACCTTACACAGTTCTTGTGGTTTTATTTTTTGGTTCTTTTTTTGTTGTACAAGGTTTGCGCCCGGTGGCGGGGAGGAGTGCAGCGATTACGTTTACGGTATCATCCGGTGAAAGCTTCATCGACATTGGAAAGGCGCTGAAAGAAGTAGGGGCAGTGCGGAGCGCATTTGTCTTTTCTCTCTACTCGTATGCGGCGGGATTAAGGACGCAATTCAAAACAGGCACGTACGTGATTCCCCGCGATGCAGGCGTAGTCGCGATCACACGCTTGTTTGCGCAGGGTGCGGGAACTCCTGAACGCACCATAACGATTATCGAAGGGTGGACTATTAAGGGAATCGATGCATATCTTGCCGCGCAAAACGTTTTTACCAAAGGCGCGTTTACCGCTGCGGCCAAAGCCGAGCAGGAGCAATGTTCGTTCTCCGCTGATGTCTGTGCATTGGCAACCAGCATTCCAAAAAAATCAAATTCTCTGGAAGGGTATCTTTTCCCTGATACCTACCGCCTTTATCTTGATGCAAGGCCGGAGGATCTTATCGAGAAGATGCTCAATAATTTTCTTGGAAAGATTGGAGAGGAGTCACTTGCGCGCGCGTTAAAAATTTCACATCATTCGCGCCACGAGATCATTACTATGGCCTCCATCATTGAAGCAGAAGTGCCGCATAGCAATGACCGGCCAGTGATAGCCGGCATTTTTTGGAAGCGGATTGAAGCTGGAATTCCTCTGCAGGCGGACTCGACCGTGAATTATGCAACAGGCAAACATACGCGCGCCGCGTCACTGGATGACTTAAGGTTTAATTCTCCCTATAACACCTACCTCTATCCTGATCTCCCGCCCGGGCCCATCAGCAATCCGGGGATCTCGGCTATCAAGGCTGCCCTTCATCCCCAAGACTCACCCTATTGGTTTTTTCTGTCAAAAGAAGACGGGACCACGGTGTTTTCCAAAACGCTTGACGAGCATGCGGCTGCGAAGGAGAAGTATCTAAGGTAAATAACGAGTTAAGGTTCTCTCCCTAACAAGGGAGAGGTGTAGGTGAGGGTGTCGCAGACAAGTGAGCACGCAGCTCTTTTTAAATTCACGATGTTGTAACTATCAGTACCTAACCTAGTTCCTGTCGCAAAAGTCTTCTCACATTGAGGACTTTTCCTCACGATCTTGACAATAGGACGTGATATAGATATAATAGAGTAGTTGCGAAATAATAATCTAACAGGAACGCCCTCCTCCAGATT
>JBFLWV010000003.1:0-9738 GCA_040757655.1 Patescibacteria group bacterium
CTTTTTTAGGCATAGGATGGATCAAAATCAGTCTGTAAACAGAGACAATTAACCGTTTTTATCCAATCTATACCTAAGATGAGCCAAAGTTCAATTATTAAAAAGCGCTATTATCGGTACGCTACCAGATTTTTTTTGGGATATTAAGGGGAGGAAGAGGAGTATGGCGCCTATCGCAGTGAAACTACCCCAGAGGAAAGGAGCCTGGGCGCCAAAGCGTTGCCAGAGAGATCCTGCAATGATGCTTGCGGGGAGGAGCGCGATGCCTGTGAGCGTATGAAAGGCGCCATAGGCAGTGGCGCGCAGCGTTTCAGGCACGAAATCAGCGATGAGCGCTTTTTGCACTCCTTCGGTGAATGCATAGTAGAGCCCATACGCTCCGAAGAGCGCCCATGCGTGCCATGGGGCGGTCGCATTCGCAAATCCGAGATAGACCGCGATAAAGATGAAGTATCCTGCCATGATGAGTATCTTGCGATTTATTTTGTCGGAGAGTTTTCCTAAGGGATAGGAGAACCCTGCAAAGACAATATTGAATATGAAGTAGATGATGGGAATAAGGGCAGTTGCCACACCAAGATTTTGCGCCCGGAGAAGCAGAAACGCGTCAGATGAATTACCGAGTGCAAATAAGATTGATGCAGCAAGAAACCAAAGAAATGGTCCTTTGAGCAGCTCTTTTATATGGTGGAGGGTTATTTTTGATTTACTGGACCCCTGATCCATGGAAGGGATTTTTTGTATGGCATCAGAAGTAAAGAGGATTAGGGTGCATACTGCAATGGCACCCGCAACAAATGATAAGAAAAACACTGGGCGGAAATTGCCTTGAAAGAATCGCAGGAGCATAAAGGCGACCAAGGGGCCAAGGGCTGCTCCCATCGTATCCATCATTTTATGGAAGCCAAATGATTTACCGCGCTCTGTCATTTCAATGGAATCAGCAATGAGGGCATCGCGCGGCGCAGAGCGAATCGCTTTGCCGGTTCGGTCTAAAAATCTTACAATCAGTACGTGCCACGGTTTAGTTGCGATTGCCAGAATGGGCTTCACGACAGTTGAGAAGCTGTATCCGATTATGGTAAAAATTTTTCTTTTTCTCACGCGGTCCGACATTGACCCTGAGAACACGCGTAGCGTCGCAGCCGTGCTCTCCGCAACCCCTTCGATGATGCCAATGGTGGTATAGGTTGCTCCCAGGACGGAAGACAAAAACAAAGGGATTAAGGGATAGATCATGTCGGAGGAAGCGTCATTCAGAAGCGACACCACGCTTAAGAAAAATACGTTCCTCTTAATGCCGAGAATAGTTGCCTTTTTTGACATATTAGTATTGAGTATAGCAGAACGTAATTATTTACGGTATTCTCGTCTCATTAAAAAGAAGGTAGAATGAAGGTGACCATAACTGATCATTATTTTTTATGTTTACTGGTATTGTGCAGTCATTAGGGGTGATACGGCGCTTAGTCCCCACTCCAGATGGGTGGCAATGTACGATCGATGTGCCGCCTAGATTTGGAAGATTAACACAGGGCATGTCACTTGCAGTAAATGGCATCTGTGTGAGTGTGGTAACCGCGGAGGGTCGGCAGTGCACTCTGGATATTATGCCCGAGACTCGCCGTCGTACCACCTTTCGTTATTGGCGTGTCGGTGATACAGTGAATCTCGAGCGCCCTTTGCGCATCGGCGATGAGATTGGCGGGCATTTTGTTACCGGCCACATAGACGGGGTTGGAAAAATCGTGGATTTTAAACATGATCATGAAACCACGCTCACCATACAAGTCGCATCCTCACTCATGCAGTATATCGCGGCCCAAGGAGCGATTGCTATTGACGGTATCAGCCTTACCGTGACCCGGGTGAGAGGTGCCGCTTTCATAGTCGCGCTTATCCCGTACACGTCCGCACACACTACGCTTGGAACGCGGCATGTCGGCGATGCCGTGAATGTCGAAGTTGATTTAATTGCGCGATATGTAAAGCGTCAACGTCTTTATGGACCATAATGTGTTTTCAATAAATCTCTCTGGGAGAGGAATGAAGTTCGCGCTCGTCGTTTCGCGGTTTAATGAATTGGTGACGCAAGGTCTTGAGCAGGGCGCGCGACGCGCGCTTCAAGAGGCCGGCGTGGCAGCAGAAGATATTACCGCATATCATGTACCGGGCGCATTTGAGATTCCTTTTACTGCAGCAAAGATAATGGAGAGACGCGAAGTAGACGCGGTGATCTGCCTTGGCGCAGTCATCCGCGGTGAAACGCCGCACTTTGAGTATATTTCCCGTGCGGTGTCTTCCGGCATTATGGAACTGAATCTTCGCGGCCATATCCCCGTCATCTTTGGCGTGCTTACTACCGATACGGTGGATCAGGCAGATGCACGATCAGGACAAGGAAAAGAGAATAAGGGTTATGAGGCAGGAATGGCAGCGGTGGAGATGGCCACAGTTATGAAAAATATCCAATTTCCAATTTCCAATTTCCAATAAAATCCAAAATTCCGATCACAAATTAAAATTTCTCAATATGTCAGATTACGCATACATTAACTCTGCCATTCGTGCGTTGCAACATGGGAAGACCATCATTGTAGTCGATGATGAGAAGCGGGAAAATGAGGGCGATTTGGTGATGGCTGCGGAATTTGCAACACCCAGGGCAGTTAATTTCTTCCTTCGCACCGGCCGTGGAATATTATGCGTGCCACTTACGAGGGAACGCGCAGAAGAACTTCATTTGCCTCCGATGGTGCCAGAGGAAGAGAATACCGAGGTGACGCATTGTGAGTTCACCGTGTCAGTAGATGCAAAGCGGGGGATTACCACGGGCGTGTCTGCATACGACCGTGCCGCGACGATACAGGCGCTGGTGAGTCCACGGACGCGTCCGTATGATCTTGCGCGTCCCGGGCATGTGTTCCCTTTACGGAGTTATCCGGGAGGCGTGCTTTATCGGGCAGGGCACACGGAAGCGGCGGTTGACTTGATGCGGCTCGCGGGATTGAAGCCAGTGGCCATGGTGTGTGAAATATTAGATCAAAGCGGGAAATCGGCGCGCCGCGCACTATTGCGGCGGATCGCGCGCCAGTTTCAACTCCCCTATGTAACTATCGCTGAATTAATAGCATATCGCCGCGCGCGCGAGCCGTTGGTGCGTCGGGTCGCAAGCGCTTCACTCCCCACCGAATTCGGCACCTTTAAAATGTATGTGTATCGCTCGCTTATCAGCGGCATTGAACATGTCGCGCTGGTGAAGGGGAAACCCATGCACGGGGAAGCGATCTTATTGCGCGTACATTCCCAGTGTTTAACCGGTGATACATTTCATTCTCTGCGGTGCGATTGCCGTGCGCAATTGACGCTCGCAATGCAAAAAATCAATGCAGAGGGAAAGGGCGTCATCGTGTACCTCAATCAGGAGGGACGGGGTGTGGGGCTCACCAATAAGATTCGTGCGTATGCATTGCAGGAACAAGGGGAAGATACGGTATCAGCGCACACAAGATTAAAAATACCCGTTGATATGCGTGATTATCATGTAGGTTCGCAAATTATTACTGACTTAGGCATCCAAAAAATCAAACTCATGACCAATAATTCAGAAAAGATTGCCAATATCTCACAGTATGGCCTCATGATAGTCGAACGCATTCCGCTTGAAGTGAAGCCGGGAAGATATAATAGGAAATATTTGAAGACGAAACGTGATCGGCTGGGCCATTTGCTTACTATTCTTGATCGCCGGTAAGGATTATCATTATGGAGACGAAAGACGATAAGAAGTACATGGCGCGGGCTTTTACGCTCGCGCAACGCGTGCCGGTGACTGCTGTGGCGCCCAATCCGCGCGTGGGAGCGCTGGTGGTAAAGAGAGGGAAAGTCATTGGAGAAGGTTATCATGCGAGATTGGGAAGTCCGCATGCGGAAGCGGTCGCCTTGTCACGCTGCAAAGTATTTCCTCGCGGCGCAACGCTCTATGTCACTCTTGAGCCATGCTGCCATTGGGGGAAAACGCCGCCCTGCACGGAGGCAATCATTAAAGCGGGCATCAAGAAGGTGGTATATGCTACAAAGGACCCCAATCCTGCGGTGCAAGGGGAAGGTATAACGGCGTTACGGCATAATGGTATTCAGGTGCAGACAGGCGCTTTTGTCAAAGAGGCGATGCTTTTGAATGAAGCGTATTTTTTTTACCACCGACCCCCCACGTTCTCCCCCCTACGAGGGGGGAGACAGAGAGGGGGGTTGCCATTCGTAGCAGTGAAAATCGCGACGAGCTTGGATGGAAGAATAGCAACGAGAACAGGCGATGCGCAATGGATTACCTCTGTGAAGGCGCGTTCCCTTGCGCGGAATTTAAGAGGCCGCTATCAAGCGATTCTCGTGGGCGTCAATACCGTATTTCATGATAATCCGCATTTAGGCGTGAGAGTGAAGGGGGCGCCGGACCCGGTGAGAATTATCATTGACCCTGCGGCGCGGATTCCTCTGTATGCGAAAGTGTTGCGGGATTCAAATGTTATTGTATGCGTGAGCAGCAACGCACCCGAAGCAAGCTTGAAAAAACTGCAGGCAACAAGCGCAGCAGTGTGGCAGTTTGTTACAAATGATATTCCTATACACCATCTTCTTAAGCGGTTGGGAGCACATGGCATTTGCTCGGTTCTGGTCGAAGGCGGAGGTGAGACGATCGGGCGTTTCTTTGACGCGCGTGCAGTGCAGAAAGTGCATTGGTTCCATGCACCGCTCATTATTGGCGGCCATGATGCCATTCCTTCAGTGGGAGGAGTGGGAGCACGTTTTCTCAAGTCGGCATTTACATTAACAAATATTACTCGCACGTCTATTGGACCTGATATTCTCACGATTGGTTATGTGCAATATAAAATATGAGAGAATAGCATGAGAAGTCGTTCTGTTACAGAAACTATGAGATTAGCACATCAGTTTGCTCTGCGTTTACGTGGTGGTGATATCGTGGCCTTGATCGGTCCCTTGGGCGCGGGAAAAACCACGTTCGTACAAGGCCTCGCACGTGCGTTAGGCATCAAGAAACTTATTACCAGCCCTACGTTTATTTTACTCAAAAGTTATAGGCTCAATAAGCCATTTCACCATATCATTGTTCTTACTCACGTTGACTGTTACCGCCTCCATAATGCTCAACAATTGATCGATGTCGGCATTCAGGATCATTTTGACAACCCCCATACCATTACCGTCATTGAATGGGCTGATCGCATGATCTCGATAATTCCTTCCCGTGCGTATTGGATAACTTTTTCTTTTTCCAACACTGACCAAGGTCTATCACGCGCCATAATCATTGACAAATGACGTCAGTCTGTGTTGAGATATGATTGATTATTACTATCATGATGTTCATGAAAGAAGAATTTCCTAAAACTTACGAGCATAAGAACGAAGAACAATCCTACCAGTTGTGGGAGAAATCTGGTTTTTTTAATCCTGATACTTTGCCGGGTGTGCGGAAAGAGCCATTTTCGCTCTCCATGCCGCCGCCGAACGTGACTGGCTCGCTGCACATCGGACACGCGATGTTTTTAACCATTGAAGACCTGATGACGCGCTATGCGCGCATGCAGGGGAAACGGGCGTTGTGGTTACCCGGAGTAGACCATGCAGCCATTGCCACACAGAACGTGGTGGAGAAGGATGTCTATAAGAAGGAAGGGAAGACGCGTCATGATATTGGGAGAGTAGAACTCATCAAGAGAATTGACGCGTTTGTGCAGGGCACCCGTTCCCGGATTGAGACACAAATCCGCCGTTTAGGCTCTTCCTGCGATTGGTCGCGGGAGCGGTATACCTTGGATCCTGATCTTTCTTTGGCGATGCGAACGGTGTTTAAGCGCATGTATGACGACGGACTTATCTATCGCGGTGACCGTATTGTGAATTGGTGCCCGCGTTGCAAATCCACGTTGGCAGATGACGAAGTAGACTATAAGGAACAAAAGACGAAATTATATTATTTTAAATACGGCCCTGTTGTCATCGGTACCGCGCGCCCGGAAACCAAATTTCAGGACAAGATCATCATCGTGCATCCGAAAGATAAGCGCTATAAAGAACTCGTGGGTAAAGAGCTTGAGGTGGAGTGGATGACGGGAAAAGTAAAAGCGCGCGTGATTGCCGATCCTATTGCGGATATGGAATTCGGCACCGGCGCCATGACCATTACACCCGCGCACAGCTTCGAAGATTTTCTCCTTGCGCAAAAATATCATCTGCCGGTAGTGAAGATCATTGATGAGGATGGCAACCTCACGGAGGCTGCCGGCAGTTTTAAGGGGAAAAATGCCCGCGACGCGCGGGAAGAGATTGTATTACTTTTACAGAAAAAAGGATTGGTGGAAAAGATTGACGAGGATTATGTGCATAATCTCTCGCTCTGTTACCGTTGCGGCACTCCGGTAGAACCGCTCCCTTCATTGCAGTGGTTTATCGCAGTTGATCGAGAATTTAGAATCATGAATCAAGATTTAAGAAAGAGGTGCGGAAAGGACACGGCGACCTTGAAACAGCTCGCGCTTTGGGCCGTGCGTTCGGGGGAGATTAACATAATTCCCGGTCGATTTAAGAAGATCTACTTCCACTGGATGGAAAATTTGCACGATTGGTGCATCTCGAGGCAGATATGGTTTGGGCATCAGATCCCTGTGTGGTACCATAAGAATTCAAAACTCAAAACTCAAAACTCAAAACTTTGTAATGATCCATTCGTGAGTGTTGAAGATATCAGTCATTGTCCACATTGCGGTGGAGAGGTTGAGCAAGATCCTGATACGTTGGACACATGGTTTTCATCTGCCCTTTGGACTTTTTCTACGCTGGGATGGCCCAAAAACACCAAAGATTTCAAGGTGTTTCACCCCACCAGTGTGATGGAAACAGGATATGATATCCTCTTCTTCTGGGTTGCACGCATGATTATTATGACGCTCTACGCAGTTGGCGATGTTCCTTTCTGTACCGTGTATCTGCATGGCTTGGTGCGGGACCGCGAGGGGAAAAAGATGTCCAAGTCCGCAGGCAATGGCATTGATCCGCTCGACATGATTGCCAAATTTGGTGCCGATCCCGTGCGGCTCTCCTTAGTGGTCGGTACAACACCGGGGAATGACATCAGGTTGTATGAGGAGAAAATCGCGGGCTACCGCAATTTCGTCAATAAGTTGTGGAATATTGGGAGATTTATCATCACAAGTACGGGCGAACGGCCATTCGCTCCTACCATCGATCCTTGTACGCTTGCCGACCAATGGATTTTATCAGAATTAAATTCCATCATCGAGCAGACCACCACGGCAATGGAGGAGTATCGCTACAGCGCAGCCATAGAAAATCTGTATGAGTTTACCTGGTCGAAATTTGCTGATTGGTATATTGAAATCGCCAAGTTTCAGCGGGTGCATGGCATGAAGGAGTCGACAGACGCTATTCTTCTATATTCACTCGAACAGATTCTCAAACTCTGGCATCCTTTTACTCCCTTTATCACCGAAGAACTATGGAAGAATCTCACTACACAAGTTCTCTTTCCAGAAAGGGGGAGACTTAGAGGGGGTGTTAATCAAAATCTACTCCTTGTTCAACCGTGGCCTCATAAAGCCATAGAGCCATATAGCTATAGAGCCGTAGAGCATTTTACAAAACTTCAAGGATTAATTGCTTCACTCCGCACCTTCCGCGCTGAGCACAAGGTGAATCCGCGAGAAAAACTTTCTGGCGCCATTGCAGTACATCAGTCAGAAATAAAGAAGGTTATTGCCGATCATTTGGAACTCGTTGGGCATCTGGCCAAGACGAAGCTAGAAATTTCTACAGAGATGACACATCCTTCTTTCACCTTGTCAGGTATCCGCGTCTCGATCGACCTTCCAAAAAAAGAAAAATCTTCCCGCAAAGAAAGGGAAGCGCGGAAAAAGTACGTGGCAGACCTTGAACGTCGTCTTTCAGATCCCCTATTTCTCTCCAAAGCCCCTCCTTCGGTGGTCGAGAAGGAGCGGCAGAGATTGAAAGCATTTGAAGAGATGAATAGTTAATATCAACCTCCTCTTCCTGGCCCTCCCCTCTTTCGTCCACCAACATACTTCATCGGTGTCTCAACTTTTTCATCCTGCCGCTTTTTCGCTCTATCAAATTCAATCAAGTCATGATGCTCCACATCGTGCCTTCTATTGGCTTTTCGTCGATCTAGCTCCTCAGTCGAATAGACTATCTCTGATTCGTTTGGTCCCGTTTCTCTCATAAATTCATTTTTTATTCAATAATTTCCCTTTCCCCACCGTTATATTAATAGGAGTACCTTGTTTGCACAAGGGACATTTATTCTCTTCCCATGCTTCGAGATTGATTGAAGCGAGTGTAAAGAGCAGCACGTTTCCTATATCAGCGGATTGTACGTTGCCGCGGTTGACGAGCGCGGCGGCTGCGATTACGGCGCCGCCAGCCTGCCGCACCGCGTCCACCACTTTGCGCACCGAGCCGCCCGTATTTAGAATATCTTCCACGATCAGCACCTTTTTCCCCTTCACGCATCGGTCATAGCCCCGCGTAAACACCTGCCCATTGTCAGGTGTTTTTTCCGTATAGACTGCGAGTATTTCGCGCTGTTCCATAAGGCTCAAATGGTGCGCGGTCCATTGGGAGAGGATGATGCCGCCGAGCGCTGGCGCGGCGATAACCTCGATTTCTTTTCCTTTGAATTCTTCAGCGATTGCCCGGCAGAGTTGTGACACAAGGTTGGTGTGCGGATAAATCGAGTCCTTGTTCAAATACGCGCTGCCGTGTTTTCCCGACGTATACACAATATGGCTGTCGGTGATATATCCGCCGGTTTTTTTAAAAAATTCAAGCACTTGTTCATTGGTCATAGAGAGCGCAAGAGGGTAATTTTGATTTCTTTGATCTTCCGCAGGGCATCATCGTTCGTGATGAACTCATCCGCACCAAAATCGATCGCCGTGGCAATATGAATTGCATCAGGTGTCCGCAGTTTGTACATTGCCCGCAGGTCTGAAGAAATATCCACCACTCGTTCCGTAATGCCCGCTACTATGAGATTAGGAAAATTCTTAATTAAATTTCGGTAGATGGGGACAAGGTCGTACCGATTTTGTGATTTCACGCCCGTGAATATTTCAATTATACCGATTATAGAAAACACACCACAATAGTCTCCTCGTTCGATGGTTTGAAGGATGCGCCGTGCTGATGTTAAAAACTCCGGGTTTTTTTCCCAGAGATAAATGAGGACCGAGGAATCAATGCCAATCATTTTTCCCATGAGTCTCTTTCTTGTCGAATGTATTTATCAGTACCTCCGAGCGTCTGCCATACTTCTGCGCCAAGTCCTTCCATAGCTTTCACATAATTGGTAGGATGTTTCACCACGACCGTGCGATTTTCGTCAATGGGGTACCACGTGACCTTCATACCGGCGCGAAGCCCCATTTTTCGGCGTACCGGCATGGGGACGACAGTCTGATATTTTTGAGAAAGTGTAGTGGTTGACATACCTTGATCGTTATTGTGATAACGTTTTACATTATAGCAAACGTAAAACGGTTGTCAAATCCATGCACTCGTCCATGTTACAGTTGACAGTGGAAAGGACGTAACATGTTGAAAATTCAAGTAAGAAGTGGTTGGCTGGAGAGTTTAATACATAACCCTCTCCTGTCTATGACCACGAAAGCAGAACAA
>JBFLWV010000004.1:0-11028 GCA_040757655.1 Patescibacteria group bacterium
ACCAAGGTCTCTACCAATCATTTCGCGCTCAAATCGAAGCTGTATGTGAGGGCACTAATGGCAAGTTTTAAAGAGCTTCAGTCCTTGAAAAGTCAGTTTGCATTGGTAAGCCCTGCGTAACATCAGTAACTTAATCACAAAAATATGGGCTGGAGATTCAGGAAATCAATATCATTAGGCAAAGGTCTTAGACTGAACATTGGCAAAAAAGGGCTCGGTTTGAGTGCTGGTATAAAAGGACTGCGTGTTGGAGTTGGAAGCAAAGGCGCTTACACTAGCGCTGGTATTCCGGGTACTGGTTTATACTCTGTAAATTATGCTGGCAAAGGTTCAAAATCTTCTGGCAGGACAGTTTCAAGTTCAGGCAGTTCGGCAAAAGGATGCCTCTTTTTGATATTGGGAATTGTTGGATTTGTTTTGCTCGTTTCCGTTCCAGCGGTTGGTTTCCCATTGTTAATCCTCGGAGGAATTATTTATTACTTCTGGTCTAAACAGCCAAAGCAAAAAGCGATTCGGAAACTCACAAAGGCAAGAAAATTTTTTAATCAACAAAGCTACGAAGAAGCTATTACTCTACTTAAAGAAGCAACCCAATTAGACAAAGAAAATTATGATGTAATCCGCTTACTTGGTGGTGCATTGCATAATTTAGAAAAATATGATGAAGCAATTGAGCATCTTAAAAATTTTCTTGCCACAAATCCAACAGATATAGACACTCAAATCATTTATGCTAACTGCCTTTATAAAACTAAAAAATATAAAGAAGCGATTGATATTTTACAAAAACTGCCAGAAGATTTTGAACTTAATTTAAAAGTCATTCAGTTGCTTGGCGCCTGTTTTGCCGCCCAAAAACAATTTGATTTAGCAATCAGCGTATTCAAAAAAGCGCCTTTGCTAAAACGCAATCTAGACGATGAGCTTATGGAACTTCACTACAACCTCGCCCTTATTTATGAGGAGTCGGGCGACAAAAATAATGCTCTAAAACACTTCAAAAAAGTTTATGCCGAAAATGTCAATTATAGAAATGTCGCCCAAAAAGTGGAAAGTCTAGAAAAATAAAAAATGCCAAAATTGATTTTTAATATTTCCAACAGATACATCGTTTAACACAGAATATGCGGTTTCGCTCCCGTTGGTCGCTACACCCATATTTGCCAGCGGTCGCCCTTCGGGCATATTATACCGCTGGCAAACATCGCATATTCTGAAACGTTATACGCAATTCAAAAAATATTTTTCTTGAAATTTAAGGATATTTTGATAGACTTTTAATAGGGAATAAATTTGTTTTTTAATCCCATCCTACGGCAGAGCCGTAGGCTGTAGGAAAGCCCCTGGAAGGGGCTTCCAGGCGTTAGTTGGAAAAGTTAGTTCCATTGAAAATCGAGCTGTATGCCGTCGGCCCCTTGGTCGTGTTGCCATTGGCCTTGGATGTAGCGTTTCACGGTTTCCTCGTCGATGCCCACGGTCCTCACGAAGTACCCGCGGCTCCAGAAGCTCTTCTGGGCGAGCGGACGGTTCCGCTTCCCGAGCTGGTGGTGGATGAGGATGGCGCTCTTGGTAACTATTCAGTGTTTCCCGGAACGCGAAGAGAATCGCGATTTTTGAGGGCTCTCATCGTCCCGCGTGAGAATCGCGGAGAAGAAAAAATCGTCGCACCTTGAGCGTTCTGCCGTTGAGAGGGGAAATGTTTGGGAAAAGGTGAATACTTACTATGCTGCGTACGCGCTCACTGAGGTTACGGTCTGAATGGCAGAACGGCCAATGGTTGGCTATTTTCGCAATGAGGACTGTGTGAGGCAGTCCCGATACGCTGAGGTTGATTGGGATTGAGGCGTATCGGGACGGTGGCCGAAGGCTAGCCAAGTTCCGCAATAAGAAAAGAGCCAACCTTGGCCAGAGGTGTATGAATGGTGAGTGAGCACGTACTATGCAGCAGCTTGACAAAATTTCTGTTTTATATATAATAAGGTAAACTTGGCAATAACGATGCTCACAGACTAAGGAGAATACGTCAATTCGATTTCGATCATCGTCATTTCGATAATCGCATTTAGAACGTTACGTTACATGCCAAGCAGAAAGGTCGTTTATTCAAATTGGCACGATAACGTGTATGTTCAACGATGATCAATCAGGTGGCGCGCCAGCTGCACAACCGCAGGGCGGCTATCAAGGTGGTTATCAACGCGGAGGATTCAGTCGGCCTATGCGTCAAATGTATGACGTCTCAAGCATGAACCTCACCTGCGCCCAATGCGGAGTAGCAATTACTGAACTCCCATTCCAACCATCGTCAGATCGCCCGGTCTATTGTAGGGACTGCAATCGCCAGCGCCGCGAAAAGTTTTCTCGAAATCGGTACTAAACCACCATTTCAGATGCCACACCTCCCCCTTCTTGGGGGAGGTGTTGTTTGCGTCGATGATTCATTATCTCTATCTATATGGTGGTTACGATCCATGGATGACCACGAATAAATGAATCGATAGGCATGATCCTCCTATCAGTCGGCTGCACGACCGTGACCTCCAATAATGTGCCATTTCCGCACACAAACGCATAACGATTCTTACGTAATTGAATAAGCTTTCCTGTGAGAGGCATCAATTCAGGCAGCATGGCCGTTACTCCTCGGTAGGAAACGGCGTTCATTATTTTCAATATCACAGGTTTTTTACCATAATCGAGCATAGTCCATGATCCTGGCCACGGTGTATAGGCACGTACCTGCCGTGCGATTGTATCTGACGTTTTTGTCCAATCAATCCTCCCATCTTCCTTGGTCAATTGTTTCGTATAGGTTGCGCGCGCATCGTCCTGTGGGAACGGATGAATAGTGCCACGCACGTAATCAATCAACGTCTCTACAAACACGCCAGCCCCAATCTGTGCGAGACGGTCAGAAAGTGCAGGGGCGGTATCAGTAGGGAGGAGCGCTACCTTTTTTTGAGTACAGATTGGCCCGTGGTCCATTTCCGCATCAAGCACCATGATGCTCACTCCTGTTTCCGCATCTCCATTGAGGATTGCGGATGGTATTGGTGAAGGCCCCCGATAGCGGGGAAGGAGGGAGGGATGGAGATTGAGCGCCCCCCTGTGGGGGAGCGCAAGAAGAGATAAAGGCAACATTGCGCCATACGCAACGACCACATAGCAATCAACGTTATACTGCCGCAACTGATTCACCTGTGATGCATCTGTGAATTTGTCAATTTTCAAGACAGGCAACCCTAACTCCGCTGCAACGAGCGCCACAGGTGACGGCGTGATACGCAGTGATCGCCCTTTGGGTGCGTCAGGTTGGGTCACGACTGCCTGTAGTATGATATCGTCACGGCCCGCAAAACGGCGGAGTGAAGGAACTGCAAATTCAGGAGTGCCAAAAAAAATGATTTTAATCATGAATGTGTAGCGTGCGAGAAAGCTTTAAAATGTAGCCGCTGCAGCGGGGTGACCGAAGTAGTAAACCGCGTCACGCGGTCAACAAAAAGGATACCTCGCAAATGATCAATTTCATGTTGCAACACGCGTGCAAATAAACCATGCGCATTGACGGTGGTGCGCCTCCCTTGCGGAGAGAGGAATACCACTTTCGCGCGAGCCGCACGCGGCACCATACCAGCGATTCCTGGTATAGACAGGCAGCCTTCTTCATCTTCGTGAAGTTCAACAGACGCTTTTATTATTTTCGGATTTATTATCACCAACGGCACTTCGTCGGTTGCAATCACCGCGATATTGACGCTCACACCCACCTGCGGCGCCGCGAGACCAATGCCATCACGTGCCACCATCGTATCACACATATTTTTTATCAACGAAATCACCTCAGGTTGTCTTAACTCCTGTTTTGACACATCACGGGAGACGACGCGCAAGAGGGGAGAGGGGATAGTCACAATCGGCAGAATCATAGCCGCCTAAATTTTGCACCAGCCTTGGTGCATACAATCTCATAATAATGATTATTCAATTCATTGCTCATATGGTTCTTGCCCGCAAAACATAGGCGGGCATAGCCCCATATTATAAAGCATCAGAATCTACGTCAATGATAGCTCGGGAAGGGAACTCGCGTGGGAGTATCCGCAGCAGTTCCCTCACATATTCCTTACCGCGTCTCCCATTGCTCCGGATAGAAAAAGCTATACTTTTTACCCTTCGTCTATATCGTATGGCGGGCGGCGTGCTCTGCACGCTGTGCATCTGTAATTTCTTGCGAAGCGTGTTGATCCTCAACATTTGCTGCATTTCATCCTTGTGATTGATGAGCGGTATAATAACCTGTAGTATCCGAGAAAAAGGGGGGTATCCGAGTTTCTTACGCAAGGCAATCTCTGCCGTATAAAAAGGAACCGCATCACCCTTCAACGCGGTCAACACCGGATGCGTTGGCACTAACGTCTGAATGCAAAAGTGAGCATTCCATTGCTCGCTCATGACACGTAGCCGAACCAACTCCTGCAACGCGCGCTCTGACGAGGTGAACCACGGCCGTGCGAGCAACATATCAACATTTATTGCCACGAGAATCCCTATGGGGACGCGAGGTATGGTCACCAATTCATGTATGCGTCCCACCCCGCACCCAAACTTATGAGAGAGAAGAGGGAAGGGACAGGAAGGGATTCCGTGTGAGGAAAGGTACTCGATGAGACGTGCGGGACCGAAACCAGCATAACGCAAACGCACCCCGTTGCAACGCGGACACAACGGGGGAATTGCCTCACGGTATCCACACCGATTACAGAGAAGCTCGCTTGATTGGGCTGTCTCTCGTCCAAGGAGCACCTCACACGTAGGGCAGGTAAATGTATAGAGACAATCGCGGCACTGGAGAAGAGGGGCATAACCAGACTGCGCGCTCACCACCAAGGCATTCTTCTGCCCCTTGATTGTATCTTGAATCCGCTCAAATACGGAGGGGTGAAAAGGCGTCTGGGTAAGGTGAGTTGAGCTACAATCGATTATCTCTACCCGCGTTTCCTTTGCGAGGTTTGGGCGTGTGCGAATGTGAGATCCCCCAAAAGCAGTGAGACTTGGACAGGCGCTTACATACATCAAATCTGCATGATAGATCGACTGCATAATGGTGCTTACACGATGCAGATGATATCGTGGGGGAGGAGACGTTTGAGTAAAGGCCGGATGTTCCTCATGATCTATCGTAATCGCGCCAAGGCGGGTGAAGGGGAGAAAAAGTGCTGAGCGGGTGCCAACCGCGATACAGGGATCGCCCGACAGGATACGCCTCAGAAGAAACGCGAGGTCCTTCTGTGGCGTCTGTGACGTGAGACCAAAAGCCTCCATCTGGTTCTGCCGCAAAAGCGCAATGATTTCAGATACCTGCTCTCTCGTGGGAACAAGAATGAGGTGCTGATCATCGACAAATGCGTGAGCGCGCTCGATGAGAGTGGTGCGACGAATTGATGCTTCGTTCCACCACACAAGAACTGGTTTTTTTGTATCACCCCTTTCGTGTGTCTCGCGGGAACGAACAGGTGCGATGAAAGGTTCAGAAATCCGCAGGCGTGCGTACGTTAAAAATCGAGAAGGATGATTGAGTGTCTCCTGCGCCGCAGCGGTGATGAAACGGATAAAGGATGCTCCGAGCGGTATGAAGGGAAGGAGAGCATACAATGACCGCAATGGTTTTTTTATCTCGCGGGTTTCCGCAAGCGCGGTGACGAGCCCTTGACGGGTGATATGCCGGAAGGGAATGGAAACCCATGATCCCACAAGGGGGGGAGGGAGAGAAGGGGGGATGAGGTAGGAAAAAAAGGCAGGTGCGTTCCATGACAACCGCATAGAGGGAATAACATGAACTACCTGGTGCCTTGACATAGAGAGGAGTACTTTTAGAAGTATGATATCTACGCCGCGGGTGCCGCCTTCCAAGCTTTCGGAACTCACTCACATCGTTCGCTCAAACGGTCCTCGCGGCGAAATGCGGCACACCGCGGCTATCATACGTTTACAGGATTTTATCTATAGTTCCTTATATGTTTTTCCACGGTTGAGAGAGCTCTTATAACAGATACTCTGCCGTCAGATAACCAACCCCGAACGGTGCTTCATACGCTAGTTGTTGGTACGTGCACTGCATCCCCTCAAGAACTCCTAAGAGCAGAAGAAATGCTAATATACCGCTCTCCTTTGCCTCATCACCATACCTGTCCGCGTGTTCGAGCAACCGTCGCACCGATTTATTTTTCAATGCAGCCATCACGCTCGTATCAAAAAGTGCCCCTTCAGTATGATACTCTTCTGGCGATGCATCAGTGACATGGTGCGAAAGGTCGCCCACTGCAATTAACGCCAGTCTCTGGACAGAATGGATGAGGGAAGCGCGCAGCGCCATTCCTACACGCACATGTTCTTGAGAAGTGCGCGCGGCAGAAGGATACAGCGGCACAATTGCGCATGTTGCTACTACAGGCATACAGAGCTGAAGCGCGACCACGCTTGCGTAGTCAAGAGAGAGGTGGGTGATGCCACTCACGAGTGGTCGCGCCTGTTCCTCAAGTAATTGATGGGCGAGAGAAGGGGATCCGCGAAACGTATAGCGAGTAAGGTCTCCGAATGATTGGAGTGAACCCTCATATTTCTCTGCAATATTCACACTCACCCCGTGGTGCACTACCCCATATTGCGAAATGAGCACCACCCCCTCCGGCATCGACGCCGCAAGACTCGCGCGGATGGTCTTAAGCGCGCGATGAGTGGTGGCGAATCGCTCACTTTGTTCCCGCCCGATATGCGGAAGTAGTAAAGGGCTCGGGGGCACTATGTATGCGGATATCAACATAGCAATTATCTCGGTACAATTATTCCGCGTTATGCTCCGCGAGCTTCTGTTCTATGAATGGTCCCTCACTGTGGAGGTTCCACAATTTTTCAGGAATCATAAGAATATTCTCTTCCCTATATCCTAAGGAATGGAATGCCTCTCGTGAAGCAAATATTCTGCGGCTTCCATTGGTTATGATGGCGATCTGATCAGTCTCCTCAAGTCCCACGAGTGTGCCGTCGGTAAGCTTGAGGGGATCACCAGTTTCGAATTGTTCCAAATCTGCGCTTCTTTTACGGATGAGCTTCTTGCCAGGAAACTTTTCTAATAATTCACGGGCAATGAGTGCGTGCTTCACGCCATCCTGGACATACCAAACCCCTCCACTTGACGTATCTTGAAGAAGGGCGCCAAGGGGGTAGGCATTTCTTTGTGTAATCGGTGGCCCATCGGGAATGGCAGTGAGGTCGTCCCACGACGCATTGATAACCTCCTCGGGATTAAACCCCAGTTGCCGGAACGTCTCTCGATTTACTATTCCTCTCTTGACATCATCCACCATTAAGTAGACGGTGCCTCGCGGAGAGCGCACGAGTGAGTATTCTGGAAATTTTATTGACGTCCCTTCCTCATAACGCATAATATCGTTGAGAGGCGCTTGGATGATGTGTGAATAAGAAACACGAGAAAGCACTACTGAAAGTGATGCAAACTTTCGACGCAAGCCTTTTTGAATAAGCCACACCGTTTTGGAATCTCTGTCCTGGAGCACAGAGCCGTCAGGATAATTCTTTGCAAACCATCGGTTCCATATCGCAACAAAATTAAGATTGCCATGAAGATGAGGGGTATAGGTGTATAACGCCCTTGTAGCATCATTGGTGAGTGTTACGTATTGACCATCAATGGAGTACGTTTGACCAGTTTGGAAATTAAATTCTTCCTCATGCTCTAAGAAATAGCGGAGTCTCCATGCACATCGATCCACTTGAATGGCGAAGCCTTTATATGCCTGGAGAGAGGGGTCCTGTTTGCTGCAGCTGTCGCATATCCCAAAGCCCGTTGCCCAATCGAATTGATCCTGCGTTGGCATGCCGTCTTCCACCAAGCTCTGTTCTTTCTGAATGAGCGTAAGGAGTGCCTTTGGATTTATTTGATAGACGACCGCTGAATCGAATATAAGCTGAGCCGCGCGCTGACGCGTGATAGGATCAACGTAAGAAGCTAACGCGCTCTTCTTCTGAGAGAGGAAATTCTGTATTTCCTGTAAATTCAAACTACTCCAATCGGTAAATTCATAATCAGACATCAAATAATTTGGATCCCATGAAGCCTTGATGGAATACCAGGGCACTAGCTGCGCGACTATGATAATGATGATGAAACAGCGCCTCCAATACATGCGCCTATTATACCTCTCTTTTGTGATAAAAGAAAACAACTTTTCTCTCTGGAATATTCCTCAACAAAAACACCATCTCTAAAAGTACACCTCTATACGTCGTGAGGAGAACTATGATATGACGAGCTTATCATCTTTTACCTCAACATTTATTTTCTTCAACACAGCTCCTTTTTCAATCATACGACGTGCCATAGGATCAAGAATCTCTCTTTGGATTAAACGTTTGAGGGGACGCGCGCCATACCGAGGATCATACCCTCGCGTGCCAAGAAATTCTTTTGCACGTGAAGAGAGGTGCAGCCTCATTCCCTGTTGCTCCAAACGTCGTTGCACGTGCGCGAGTTGGAGATCAACAATTTTAGCACAATGGGTGGGGTCGAGTGCGTGGAACAATATGATCTCGTCGATGCGATTGAGGAATTCTGGTTTAAAAAGCTTCTCTACTTTCCTCATCACCTCCTCGCGCACCTTTGCAGTGAGCGACCCGCCCGCATCATAGATGCTATCCGATCCAATATTGGAAGTCATAATAATGACCGTATTTTTGAAGTTCACCACCTTGCCCCTTCCGTCAGTGAGCCGACCATCATCAAGAATCTGCAAGAGCAAATGAAAGATATCAGCATGCGCTTTTTCTATTTCATCGAAGAGGATCACCGCGTACGGACGACGGCGCACCTTCTCAGTGAGCTGGCCGCCTTCTTCGTGCCCTACATAACCGGGGGGCGCGCCAATAAGCCGCGCAACCGCGTGTTTTTCCATATACTCAGACATGTCAATGCGTATCAAAGCGTCTTCACTATGGAACAGAAATTCAGCAAGCGCCTTCGCGGTTTCTGTTTTGCCCACCCCTGTGGGACCGAGGAAAAGGAATGATCCTATGGGACGCCGTTCTTCCGCGATGCCTGTGCGCGAACGCCTGATGGCGTTTGCAACTGCTGCAAGCGCATCATCCTGCCCCACCACTCGCTCACCCAATATCTTTTCCAGAAAGGCCAAACGCTGCATATCAGACTCTAGAAGCTTCGTAACAGGTATGCCGGTCCATCGCGACACGACCGCGGCAATATCCTCTTCACTTACTTCCTCTTTATAGAACCTTGGATGCCGCGTATCATCTTTCATGCTTCGCTCAAGAAGCGAGATCTTTTTCTCCACTGCAGGCAATTTACTGTATCGTATCTCCGCCACCATCCCTAAATCAGCGGCTCGTTCTGCGCGTTCAGACTCTGCACGAAGCCGCTCCTGCTCCTCTTTCAACGCTCTGAGCTCCTGGAGCTTACGCTTTTCTTCCTCCCACGCGCCCTTCATCGCGCTGTGCGAAGCACGGAGGGTCTCCAACTCTGATTCAACACCTCGGAGACGATCTTTGGCTTCCCGTGAGGTGTCCTTACGCAATGCCTCGCGCTCAATTTCCAGCTGACGCATCCTCCTGTCCTGCCGATCAAGCGCTTCAGGCACAGAATCCATTGCGATGCGGAGCGCCGCCGTGGCTTCATCGACCAAATCAATTGCCTTATCGGGGAGAAAACGGTCAGTAATATAACGATCAGAAAGGTGCGCTGCCGCGAGAAGGGCTGAATCGGTAATCCGCACCCCATGATGGAGTTCATACTTTTCCTTAATACCTCGCAAAATGGCAATGGTATCCTCTACGCTGGGTTCAGAAATGATAATGGGCTGAAAACGCCGCTCCAAAGCGGGGTCTTTTTCGACGTGTTCGCGGTACTCCTTCAACGTGGTTGCGCCAATCGCGTGAAGCTCTCCGCGGGCAAGCATGGGCTTCAAGAGATTTGCTGCATCCATGGCTCCCTCTGCCGCACCTGCACCCACCAGGGTGTGCATTTCATCAATGAAAAGAATGAGATCTCCTTCATGCGCCGTTATTTCCTTCAGGAGCGCCTTCAAGCGGTCCTCAAACTCGCCGCGGTATTTGGTGCCTGCGATGAGGCTCCCTAAATCCAGCGCGAGGACATCCTTCTTTTTCAGCGATTCAGGGACATCACCAGAGACGATGCGCTGCGCAAGCCCCTCCACAATTGCGGTCTTCCCTGTTCCCGCCTCTCCAATGAGCACAGGGTTATTCTTCGTACGACGGGAGAGCACCTGCATCACGCGGCGAATTTCCTCGTCACGGCCTATGATGGGATCCACGTTCCCTTCCCGCACCTTTTGCGTGATATTGACGCAGTACTTCTCAAGGGTTTGATATTTTGATTCTGGTTCAGGATCACGAACTTGCACATTACCCCGCACCTCCTTGAGCACGCCAAGCGCCGTTGCTCGCACGAAGCCCGCATCGTGGAATATCTTTTTCACCTGTGAAGGAACCTCTAGTATTGCAAGTAATAAATGCTCTGAGGCGATAAAGGTGTCGCCCAGAGCCTTTGCCTCTTCTTGCGCAACATTGATAACCCTCTTTATATCATGAGAGACATACCGTTCAGCCCCCACAGCTGCTTCACCTTTCACGTGAGGCAAGGCATCAATGAGGGCGCGCAGAGGGAGAACAATGTCTGGAAGCGCATGCCCTGCTTTTGAGAGCATGGTGGGCACGATGCTTTCATGTTGATGTAAGAGCGAAAGCGCGAGATGCGGCACGTCAATCTGCTGTTGCTCATGTTCTCGCGCAATGTGCTCTGCGTTTTCAAACGCTTCCTGTGCTTTGGTGGTAAATGGAAATGGCATACTACCAGGCCCTTCGGGCACTCACTCCCTCCGGGCCGCACTAAGCTTCGCTTACGTGCGGGGTCGTATCTCCTGCGAGGCCTAACGCAGTCCCGCACTTACCTGAAAGGTAAAGTGTCTGTCGGAATTTCAA
>JBFLWV010000005.1:0-20173 GCA_040757655.1 Patescibacteria group bacterium
GGAAAGATAAGGCGCAAGACCGATTGTTCGATTGTCATATGATGAAAATCGTGAATGCTTATTACTATTCACTGTCCTCATCATAGGGCAATACGATATATTGTTCCAGTATTTATGCGTGTGATCCTATATTAGTTCCGAATACGACCCCGCACGTAAGCACAGCTTTCGTGCGGCCCGGAGGGAGTGAGTGCCCGAAGGGCCTAACTGGTTTGTTATATTTCTTATGGAAGGAAAATATGAAGGATATCCAAATTATCGCGAGGGGTATGATGATCAAATAAATGAGGAACGGCTAAAGAAACTTCTAGAAACGGATGGGGCAAAGAAAACCGTATTTACAGAAAAAGAATTGAGATACTTGTCTCTTTACGATCTACATCTACTGAATGGGTATTACATAGCGCAGTCAGAAGAAAACGCTGCTGAAAATCTGGCAGAGGTGAGACGTGAATTGACTTTTAGAAGAAAAAAACAGGCGTATTTTACCAAAATCGGCATAGAAGTAAGATATGCTTTGAAATTTCATAAACCAAGCAAAGATCAGCGAACTTTGTTATCTCGAGTGAGTTTATGGGAAAAGCGAGATAGAAGACCGGAAGAAAAAGATTATCCTGATGATCCGCGCCGGTTAATTCGCGATTGGGGAAATGTGTCAGAGCATTGTCTAGTGGAGGTCGCTCGTGTGGAAGTGTTGGCTGAAATGCTGGGGCTGTCCGATGAGGTAAAACGCAAATTAATAATTGCTGCCGCGCTGCATGATTCGGGGAAACGAAATGAGGTTACGGCAATGAAGAAAGCAAAAGCAAGATGTGAAGATGTCATGTATGCGTCGGAGCAGGCAGATAGCAGGTGGGAAGCGATGCTGATACGTCATAACGTGCCTGAAGATATAGTCCATCTTGCCGGTTCCTGCGGTGGACATCCGCATCAATTAAAAGAGACGATGGAGGTGCTTGATAAGTTTGAGCATAACAAGAAATTGACTGAACATGATCTTGCATTTCTCATTATGCACTATGTTGATGATTTTACTGACGGAAATAAATGGGTAACGGAGAGCGAGTGGGTGATGGAGAGCGAGGGCGAGGGGAATCTCATCAATGATGTGGATCGCAGGATGCGAGCAAATGCTAAGAAGGAATTGTATAAAGCGCCGGAAAGAGACGCACGGATACAGGCAACACGCCCTGAGTTTAAAGAAATGAATGTCTGGCAGGCTATGGCGTATGTCAGCCATCGCATTGAGGAAACGCTCACGTTTTTGATTCAGGAGCCGGGTAGAGAAATAGAGCCGCTCAAAATTCCAGAGGAGGTTGATAAGCTGATTCGGGAAAAGATTGATAGAGTTCAGCTTGATCAATAAATCGTCTCAACAATATATTCAGTATAGTCGCTGTTTCGTGCCAAAGAGCGGGTTTTGATTTTAATCATGCGTTATTCACTATACTGCAAATATGCTTCACATCTTCCTCATGTATTGATTCGTTATTAGGCAGGAAGAAGCCGCAGGCGTGAATTTTATCAGAAACTTCGTCGTGAAATTCGCCGTACGTTTCGGTCCAGAACGGATGGAGGCCAAGATTGCCGGCGGAGAACAGGCGTGTTTCGATATTATGTTCGTCGAGCGCAGTTACAATTTTTTTACGGTGTTCACTGTCGCGTGCGAGCGCGCCGAACGAGATGCTGCATGGCGTAGATTTGTCGTCCCAGTGTTGATAATCGACGACGTTTGTCAGCAGCTTGGCATATAAGAGATGGTTTTCCGTGCGCCGCTGCATAACCGCATCTGCTTTTTTTATCATGCGTAAGCCCAGGAAAGCTTGAAGATCGGTTGCGCGCACGTTGAACCCGGGGACCACAAACGTGAATGGTTCATGCCAGCCATCCATGTGGTATCTGTTCCTTAACGCGTTTCGTTTTTCTTCCGGCAAATTTTTAATCCATCCATGGCTGCGCAGCATTAGAAGTAGATGATAGAGTTCTTCATCGTCAGTATTCACCATGCCTCCTTCAATGGTGGAGAGTTGATGGCCAAAAAAGAATGAGAACGACGACATTGCGCTGAACGCACCGACTTTTTTGCCTCCATATTCGGCACCGAGCGCGGCGCACGCGTCTTCCATAAAAAAGAAGCCATATTTTTTCTGTAATTCCTGGACCGCGTCTATGTTCATCGGAACTCCCAGTACTTGTACGGCAATAACTACAGCCGGATCGTGTTTTTTTAACAATGACTCTAATTGCTCTAGATGTAGTCCGAAATTGTCGTTGTCCGCGCCGCACATGATTGGTTCAAACCCGAATTGCATGAAAGGCGCAATAGTCGTGACCCAGCCGACGCTTGGGAGTATAACTTTTTTATTTTTCAATTTTCCCGAAAGCAGGGACGCGTACGCCATTAAAAGATTCGCGGACGAACCAGAATTGCAAAAGACGGCATATTTCGTGCCAACCCACCTTGCCCACTCACGTTCAAATTCAAGCGTGAGATTGCCATTCGTCAATTGCGGGTTGGTGCGGAGCCACTCGGCAAGGGCATTAAGATCGTTTTGGTCAATAATGTGTTCTGCGAGTTTGTACTGTCTCATATAGTATCGCGCTTAAAGTATTCCAAAGCTTCACGGTATCGTTCCGGCGTGCCAATGTCGATTAAGGGAGAAGAGACAGGAAAGCCATACACGTCTTGTGAAAGGATAGTCGGAATTATCTCATATTCGAGTGATATGTTTTTACCAGCGGGTATCATCGCCAAAATTTTTCTATTAAAAAGGTATATGCCCGCATTTATCCATGGTGAGGGGGGGTCAGTTTTTTCATTAAAATTTGTAATGCATCCATTCCGTTTATCCCAGACGATATTGCCCGCATCAGCACGATCGGTATTTTTACTCATGACCATGGTGGCGAGCGCCATTGGTTTCGAAATATGGAACTGTACTACTGATTGGAGATTGATTGTGCAGAAAGAATCGCCATTCACGACAAAGAAGTTCTCACTCGTGATGTGCGGTTCTGCCAGCTTCACAGCCCCAGCGGTGCCCAATGGTGTTGATTCTTTACTGAAGGCGAGATGAGGGCGGTAAGGTTTTTGTTGATAGTATGTTTCAATCTGATCAGCTTTATACCCTGCGGCAAGGATTATCTTTTTACAGCCTTGTTGGAGAAATTGGTCAATGACAATATTTAAAAAAGGTTGATCGTGCACAGGCGCTAATACTTTTGGGAGCGCGGCGTTGACCGCGCGCCAGCGCGTGCCAAGGCCGCCGCAAAGGATTACTACATCTGGCGAGACTTTTTTTGTCATATTACACAATTGCACTATTCCGCTCAAGCACGCTCCAATTCTTGCTGCGGAACTCGGTTGGCCTTCGGTCACCGTCCCGATAAGCCTCGACCCTCATCGACCATAGCTTATCGGGACTGCCTCAGACAGTCTTCGCTGCGAATTGTAGCGTGCCTTCGTTCTGTGGTTTATGTTGAAAAATGATTTTACTGCCTTCCGTATCAAAATTGAAAGGAATTTCCAACAGTCGGTGGAGACGATCACGCACTGCCTGTTGTCGTTCGGGAGGGACGAAGAGGAGGAGGAAACCGCCTCCACCGGCGCCGAGTATTTTTCCACCCGCTGCTCCCGCCGCAAGTGCGTTTTGGTAGATATCATCAAGCACTTCAGTAGTTACCCCTTCTGCGAGTGATTGTTTGAGCCGCCAGCTCTCGTGCAAGAGCGGGCCGAATTCAGAGATGTTGCCGGAAGAGAGTATAGAGAGCGCTCTTTCCGCCAGTTGCATGAGTGTGTGCAATTCTTTTTCGCGTTTGGAGAAGTTGTCAAGTTTAGTCTTCTCCAAAAATGCCGCCATCCGTGTGAATCCGGTGAAGAAAAGCATGAGATGTTGTTTGAAACACGCGAGGATATCAGGATGAGTCTTCACTGGTTGGACTACAATTTCTTCGTTTGGCAGAAATTGAATGTGGTTAAAACCCCCGTAGGTAGCCGCAACCTGATCCTGCGAGCCCACTGTTTCTCGCATTCTTTTTTGTTCGATCTCAATTGCCTGGAGGGCGAGCGTTTGTTTATTAGGGAAGCGTCCTTGCAGAGCGTGAAGCGCATTGAGCAACCCTACGGTAAACGATGAACTCGTGCCAATGCCGGAGCGCGCTGGCAGATCTCCGTCGTGATGGATTTCAACGCCTGTTGGGTGCTTGAGGTATTTAAGACATTCTCGTACTACCGGGTGCTGGATTTCATCTATCTTGTTTACCGTTTCGATATGGGAGTAGACAATTCGATGTTTGTGTTCAAAGAAAGGGGGCAAATTGCGACAGCTGACGTAGCAATATTTATCGATGGCAGTGCTGAGCACGGCGCCGCCATGCACGCGGTACCACTGCGGATGGTCGGTGCCACCGCCGAAAAAGGAGATGCGGTAAGGGGTGCGAGTGATAATCATATTGTCGTTCGGGAGGTCATGTCTTTTAATTTGTGCAGGTCGAGTATCCACGCGTAACCGCGCCAGAGGTCTTGATTTTTTATTTCGTGCAGGATGAGGTCGCGGTAGCTCGTGACTTCGCTTTCCTGTCCCCAGAAGCGGCTGGTGCCGAATGTTTTAAATTTAGCAACCGCAACATTCTCGATTCTTTTACTGGCAAGGAGATCATTAAGAACAGGGTCTTTGGTAAAATCACCCTCATTAATTACCTCGATGACTGATTCAAGATTCAACGCTTTACTACTGGTTCCGGGGATGACGGCACAACCGTCACTTATTTCCCCAAGACTGTTGATATAGTGAATTTCGTATTTATTTTTGGTTTCAGGAGCGATATTATTAATCAGGGCGTCATTATACGGCGTTTTGTAGGTGTAAATTTTTTTAATGCCTAATTGGTTAAGTTTGTGGAGAAGAAAAGTACTCGCCATGCGGGCAGGGTAAACGTCATGGATGAGTTGGTAACTGCTCCAGCCGATGGTGGGGATGAGAAAAACGCAAGCGACAATGATGAAGAGGAGAGGCGTCAGAGAGAGCTGCGATAGGGTAAAACCTACAAATAGAAGGATGCTTAACAAGCCAGGCAGATAAGAGCGTCCCAGCTGCACTCCTTTTGTTAATTCGCCCCAGGCAATTGGCGAGACAGCAAGGATAAGAAGGAGGACAACCGTGAGTAAGCTGGGTGCGTTGAGCGCAGGAAAGAAACTCTGTGAGAGAAGGTAAAGAGCGCTTAAACAGAAGATTGCGGTATGGGTAGGTGCGATCCGGAAGAAAAATCTTGGCACCCACGCGAGGCCTGCGCCGCGCATGTTTCGTTTGATCACCTGACCGCGTTTGGCAAAAAAATCCACATAAATTCTGAAGTGTCCTTTTGTTTGGCCAGCGTAGTAATACCAAAAGTATTGTCTGAGATTATAGAGAGGCTTGGGAACATTGAAAAGTATGAGGATAAGGGAGAAACCGAAGAATACCGGGAGAAGGTATGAAAGTCCTATAAGGTTTATAATCCCCACGAGCCAGATAGCGATGGCGCAAGTTTTTTTTGTGATTGTTATCACCTGTTTACGGGCGTGGGCCAAATAATGATCCAGGGTAAATTTGCCTTGGCTGGTGATAATGTTGTTAAGAAAAGCGGGGCAACGTTTATCGTAAATAGCGGCAACGATTTTCTTATAACTCAACCACAGGAGAGAAAGACCGAGGAGAATGAGCGCCGGGACGTAGAGGGTAATGAGAGGAGAGTAGTTGGAAGCAAGGAGCTGTTTCAGTTCACTGTAAGAGAAGGAAGAGAGGAGGGGTTGGTATTTTGCGTAGAAAATCGCGGCAAGGAAGAGCATGAAATATTTACGGGAGGAGGCAGAGGCAAAGGTCGTCAGGCAAAAGAGCATGCCGCTAAGGGCAAGCCAGAGGGAGGAAGCGATGTTGAAGTTGAGGTAGCTATTCGCTTGTTGTACAGTGAGGATGGCAAGGAGAAAGAAGGTGGTGGCATCCATGATGTGTCCCCCAAAAAGCGCGACTTGCCATATCCAGAGGGATGCAAAAAATAACATGCTCACCACAAATGCCACCGGCACGTTCCAATACTCGCGACCAATGAGATAGATCAGCACCGTGGAAGCGGCATTAGCAAAGCCGCACATGGTAGCGAGTGGATGCTCAGTAATTTTATCCTTGAGAATTTTTTGAAAGAGTGCCACGAGCATGATTGTCACGTCTTTCATGCGGGTTTTACCAATGCCATATTTATGGATATCGGAGGGAAGACGCCATTTATAGGATTGGGCCGCAGCGTAAACTTGTCTTTCATTATCCGTATCGGTGCTGAAGAACTCGATACCTCTTGTATAATGGTAAAATGCGAAGCCGCCAAAGAGAGAAATGATGATCGTGAAAAAAAAGAAAGGGTCGGGCATGGGTATGTTAGATGATGTGGTTCACTTTATAGAAATAGGAATCTTTATTGGCTAGTAACTCTGTCGGGGCACCTTGTTCCTTAATCATTCCATCTTCCAAGATAAATAAGGTATCGCAGTTCTTGAGCGTCGACAGGCGATGCGCAATAACCACGATAGTCACATTCCCTTTCATATGATCGATTGCTTTTTGGACAAGCGCCTCTGATTCATTATCCAGAGCGCTGGTGGCTTCGTCAAGGATAATGAGATCGGGTTTCCGTGCCAGGACGCGGGCGAGGATAATGCGCTGTCGTTGCCCTGCGGAGAGTTCTATTCCCCGTTCTCCCACGATGGTATCATATCGGGCAGGAAGTTTGTCAATAAAATCATGAATGTGTGCAAGGCGCGCAGCATCTCTAACCTCAGTATGGGTGAGCTCGTGGTAGAAAGTAATATTATGTTCAATGGTATCATTGAGGAGAAAGATATCTTGTGATACATAACCCACATGGCGTCGCCAGTCTGTAAGGCGTATGGTATTAATGTTTATCCCATCGAGCGTGATAGCACCTTCAAGCGGTGTAAGGAGGCGCAAGATCAGATCGACGATAGTGGTCTTCCCTGCGCCAGAAGGCCCGATGATCCCCACCATTGAACCCTTTGTGATTTCAAATCGCACATTCTTCAATACTGCCTCGTGTTCGCGGTGGTAATGAAACTGGACATCGCGAAAGGCGAGCAGCGATTGAAAGGAGAAGGAAAGCGCTCCCTCATCAGGTTCTTTATGTGCATTCATCATTTCACGGTGGTCAACCACGCTCTTGAGGTACGGCGCCGCTTCGCTCATGCCATTGAGTTTCCCCTGCACGGCTTCGATATAAGCAAATATCTTCTGAATCAGATAAATAATGACTGCAAAAGAGGCGAAGTTAAACTGTGGTGATCGGTAAGAGAACGCGAATACTATCAGGATGAAAATGATGCTCACGGGTTGAATGAAAATATTTAAGCCGCTGTTGTACAGGGAAAGCTGGACACGGGCACGCCGCAAATGTTCAAAGAGATGTTCGCCCCGCCCACAAACTCCCGCTTCTGCACCCATTGCTTTTACAGTTTTTATGCCAATCATGTGCTCATTGATGTGATGGGAGACAGTCTTCCCGAGTTCTGAGATGCGGTACGACGCTTTGCGAGTGCGGTAGAGAAATGGTTTGATGATCAGAAAGAGTGCGGCGCCCACGATGAGCGTAATAATCGTGATCGATGTCGAGATGTTCACTGCTACCAGCAAATACATAATGAGACTCGTGAGCATCAGAATGGAGGAACTTAAGAGGAGGAGCACCCCTGAAGCAGTGCTGACATGATCGACCAATACCTTTTCCAAGTGGCCAATTTTTTGTTTCAGTAAATGTGGCCATGATGCATTAAGCGATTCGCGGAAGAGGTCTGTTCTTATCTTTTTTTCATACGCATAGCTGATGCGAGCGTTGAGGTAATGGGCCAGAAAGAGGATGAGTGCTTTCAGGATAAAGAGGGTGGCGATGAGAGTGGCGAGCGTGGCGAATGTGAATGCGAAATGAGCATGGGCGAATGCCGCCCGAATGATATTGGATATGGCGTCGGTCCCTGGCGATGTTGTGTCGCTCACCAAGGAAAAGAGAGGGATGATGGCATTAATACCCACGCCTTCAAGGAGACCGCTTAAGAACCCCAAGGCCGTCATGAGGGCTATCTGAGGTTTATAGGCACCGAAGGCCTGATTGAGAAGATGGTAGGCGAAGGTGATTTTATTGTCTTTCAAGAAAGAGATCATTTAGACAATGCTATGCTGATACCATTCATACATTCTCTTTAATCCTTCTTCAAGAGGAATGGTATGGCGCCAGCCAAGGGCATGGATACGGCTGACGTCGAGGACTTTTTTTGGCATGCCGTCTGGTTTTGAATGATCCCACGTGATGGTGCCAGTGTAGCCAGTGACTTTTGTCATGAGTTCGGCAAGCGTCCGAATCGTTAAACCTTCACCCGTTCCTACATTGAAGAAGATCTCGCCGCGTTCATTCTGGTCTTTCGTCGGGTCAAAGGTATTCATGAGCATAAGGCACGCTTCAGCGCAATCTTCACTGTAAAGAAATTCACGTACTGCGCTTCCTGTTCCCCAGAGCGTGACGGTGGGCGCGTTCTGTTTCTTCGCTTCATGGAATTTGCGCATCAATCCGGGAATGACGTGGGAATAGAGGGGGTGGAAATTATCGTGTATTCCATAGAGGTTGATAGGCATGATTGCAATAAAATTGGTACCATACTGGCGGTTGTAGCTTTGGCACAGTTTTATGCCCGCGATTTTTGCAATCGCATATGGTTCATTGGTAGGCTCGAGCGGTCCTGAAAGGAGATAATCTTCCTTCATGGGTTGTGGGCACTCGCGCGGATAAATGCAGGCAGATCCGAAAAAGAGTAGTTTCTTTACGCCGGCGAGATATGATTGATGGATGACATTGGAGGCAATGGCGAGATTTTGATAGATAAATTCGGCGGGGAGGGTATTGTTGGCAAAAATCCCCCCAACTTTTGCAGCAAGTAAAAATACATACTCCGGCCTTTCTTTAGCAAAAAAAGACGCGACCGCGTCTTGACGTGTGAGATCAAGTTCAGTATGAGATTGTGTAATGATATTATGAAATCCGTGTTTTTGTAATGAGTATAGCAGGGCATGACCCATAAGTCCCGCGTGTCCCGCCACGTAGATTTTTGAATGAGTGTCCATAGTATTAGTATTGCATAAACTTCACAGGATCTTCTCCAAGACCATGAAATTCAGCTTCCACCATGATGCGGATAAGATCATGAAACCCGGTGCGTGGTGTCCACCCAAGCTGCTTTTTGGCTTTTGTCGCATCACCACAGAGGTGATCGACTTCGGAAGGACGTACATAATGTGGATCTATTTCGACAAGTACCTTTCCGCTTTTTGCATCTATACCTTTTTCATCCAATCCTTCACCATGCCATTGAAGATCGTAACCTATCAGTTGCGCCGCACCGCTCGCAAATTCCCGTACACTATGCGATTCGCCTGTGGCGATGACATAATCATCCGATGTTTCTTGTTGGAGCATGAGCCACATTGCTTCCACATATTCGGGCGCGTATCCCCAATCGCGGCTTGCGTTGAGGTTACCGAGGTAGAGTTTTTCTGGTTGTGCAATTCCCAATTTTATTTTTGCAAGAGTATTCGTAATCTTTTTTGTCACGAACGTACCACCACGCCTGGGAGACTCGTGGTTAAATAGAATTCCGTTCGAAATGAATAAGTTATACGCCTCACGATAATTTCGTGCAAGGTGGTAAGCAAATACTTTTGCGCATCCATAGGGAGATCGAGGATGGAATGGCGTGGATTCCCGCTGTGGCGTTTCAAATACTTTACCAAACATTTCACTTGAACATGCCTGATAGAGTTTCACATGAGGTTGTATATCCCTTATCGCTTCAAGAAGGCGCAAGGTGCCCAGGCCGTCAATATTGCCGGTATATTCCGGGATTTCAAAGCTTACCTTGACATGGCTTTGTGCGCCGAGATTATAAATTTCATCAGGCTGGGCTTCTGTGATAATGTGGTGTATACTGCTCGCTTCGCTTAGGTCTCCATAGTGGAGAAACAATCTTCTCCCCTGTTCGTGCGGGTCTTGGTAAATTTGATTGAGACGTTCCGTGTTAAAGCTTGATGACCTTCGGATAATCCCATGCACTTCATATCCTTTCTGGAGGAGTAATTCAGCAAGATAGGATCCGTCTTGTCCGGTAATGCCAGTAATGAGCGCTTTTTTCATAAGGAGAGTGTAGAACAATACGGTAGAATGGTTAACGCGGATCAACGCAGATAGTCGGCCGCAATAATCTTCATGTTAGGCATAGTTCTTACTGTTTTGCGGCCGAACGCAGATGAACGCGGATATTCTTCTCCAGTCTCAAGATGTGCCGCAAGGAGGTATATTGGTATAATTGTAGCATAAAGACGAAAAAGAGGGGTTTTCATGAGGGAGCGTCTATATCCCATTGTTTAACGTATTTTCCGATTCCGTGCCGTTGGAGTTTATTTTGGCGCCGACTGGAGCTTTGGGTCCACGCAAGAAGGCTTTCGAAATTGATCTTATATCTGCCTTTAATAACAATAAATTTAATCTCCTTATTTTTAAGGGCAGTTCTAATAGTCTTATCTGAGAGGCCGAATAATTTAGCAGCTTCTGATACTGATACCCTTATTAAAGGGATTGGTGAGGATTGAGAGGGTTCTGACATAAGCTATTGGTTATAAATTATCAAAATTAATACTACTATATATTAATCTTGAAATCTAGACAAGTCTGGAAGTTCAACGTGAATACAAAGTTATTAACATCCAATTTACTAGACCTATCTAGAATTTAATAGTATATCTATAATTTATATTCATTCTTCGGACCATTTTAATGGTGTAACAATAAATCCAATCTAACGTCTACTTTAATGCATAGAATACCAGATAGCTTAATTGAAAGGATGCAACAAGGAGATAGGGAAGCGTTAGGAGAAATATACGATATATTTGCTCCTTCTCTTTATCGCTATATATCTTTCCGCATCTCGCATGTACAGGATAGGGAAGATACGTTAAGCAATGTTTTTTTGCGGGTATTTGAATCAATAGCTAAGGGAGTGAAAATTTCGAATATTCGTGCATTTCTCTATCAGTCAACGCGGAACGCGATTATAGATTATTATAGGGAATCAACACGCAATGCTGCGGTTGTTATTGAATGGAATGAGGAGCTTTTGCAAAATGAACAACGAAACGGCTCCCTGTCGCACTCTTCCCCATTATTTGACGCGACAATGCAGAACGAACTCATCGTGAGAGAGTTAGGGAGATTGAAAGACGAATATCGTGAAATTCTTTTACTCCGCTACATTGAGGACCTTGAAATAGCCGAGATTGCAGAAATTATGCAGAAGTCTTCTGTCGCAATACGGGTAACTCTCCACCGGGCGCTCAAAGCGCTTAAGAAACAAATGGAGCGTACTATAAATATATAAGTGAGACTGAATATGCAGAACAGTGAGGTTGTTCAATCCTTAAGGAATTTACGCTATCATTTTGGGGCGCAACCGGGCAGCCTTGTTTTGTTGCGTGAAAAAATACTGCAAGAGGCCGACTCAATCAATTCAGTGCGTCGCATCCACATTTCTCCTACGCGACAGGATGTATCGGTCTTTTGGAAATCACAAGTTCTCGTCCATTTCCGCATTGTTCCGCAGGTTGCGGCCGCGCTCGCATTGGTGGTGGTAATCGTAGGCGTGGGTTCCGCGGTGGCGTTGCGCGCAAAACCCGGTTCACCTTTCTATAAGATGAGAGTTGCTTTAGAAGATACGAGTGTGGCGCTTTATCCGCAGCACGCGACACGTGCTGCCTTGGAAATCGAGCTTTTTGATAAAGGAGTACGGGAGCTCAAAGAAGTGAGCGAAGATGATATTTCCTCTCCCACCGTATTTGCCGTCTTAGATACACTCGATGAGCGGTTACTTAAAGCAAATGAGAGGATACGCACCTACACACAAGCTCAATTGGATCCTCGGCTATTCTCCACTATCATCTCTGCAACTAATAAAGCCATCAATGCCCATACGACGCTGAAAAGTCTCCAAGAATCAGCGCCTATCGCGATGCAGTCAAAATTCAATAAGGCAATTGCGGCATCGTCACGGTTAAAACTCACCGCGCTTCAGGTACTGGTCACCTATACCGACAGAAGCAACGATGCCAATGCTCAAGAAGTGGTGGCGGAGAAACTGCTGGAAGAAATTGCTGCGGTCAAAACAAGCGTCACGTCGCTAAAAGGGGTACGGGAGCCAGAAGGGGTCACCGAGGAGCCGGAAGATAATGTCAAAATCATTGAGAACGCCATTAGTGGCGCAGAGGTTGCGTTGAGGGAGGGAAAATTGAGTATTGCGCTTGATCGCATTCTCGAATCAGCGGAAATATTAGAGTCCGCGTCCATTGGGAGAGTGGAAGGGGAGTCTATAGAAATTGTAGGTAATTTACAGTCTGTAACCTCAACGAATGAATCAAGTACGCCTCTCGTTGTGGATAATGATAATGAAAGGCTAGACTCTTCTGGAAATTCGGATACTTCAGCACCTGCAAGTACCGTTTCATTACCTACAAAAACCGAGGAAAATATTGAACAAACACCAAAAGAACCGCCAGAATATCCTGTTGGTTTTGATTTATAATGTTGACAAAAAAGGATTCTGTTGTTGTAATGGTAAAAAGTAAGGGACGTAAGCTGGACACGACTTCTTGTGATACAGGAAGGATTTTCATGTTATTCTTTGATATAAAGATTTATGACATTGCTCAAATGAGTTGTGTCATAACTTTATGGGAAAAAAGGTCGACCTCTGACTTTTATATATATAAAAGTTAGTTGCACGTTTATTTCCTTGTCTGTCCTCTATTGATAGTTAGGTCGAATCATTATTATAAAAGGAGCAGACAAGCTACACACTGTACGGTATGGAAACATACCGGCAGGGTGCGAAAGGAAGTACGAATGTCGAATCTTATCAAAAAAGGTTTTACATGGGGAGTTGTTGGCGCCACTATTGTATGGTCACTCGGAATCTTCGTGCTCCCTGCCTCTGTAGAGGGCGCGCAGGACGGCGATCTTATCAAGATGCCGGGTAATCCTGCGGTCTACCTCTTGAAGGGCGGCAAAAGATATGTGTTTCCGAACGACAAAGCATACTTTACATGGTACAACGACTTCTCTGGAGTGGTAACGGTCTCGCAATCCGAGCTCCAATCATATCCCATCGGCGGCAACGTGACCTACAAACCAGGTACCAGGTTGGTAAAGATCACGACCGATCCGAAGGTATATGCGGTTGAGCCAAACGGAACCCTCCGATGGGTCACCACGGAAGCGATCGCTACCTCACTCTACGGATCAAACTGGAACAAGAGAATTGATGATGTTCCAGATCCGTTCTTCGTGAACTACACCACTGGTGCGGATGTCACTACTGCCGCGTACCCGGTTGGTTCACTCGTAAAAGAAGAAGCCGCTGCCACGGTGTACTACATTGCAGAGAACAACACCAAACGGCCGTTTGCCACTGATGCGGCACTCACCGCAAACTTGATGAAGACCGGTAATGTCCTTACTGCGACAAGCCTTTCAAGCTACACTTCAGGCACCTCTATCACAGGCAAGGAGGATGCCCTCGCAGTGTTTGGTGGTACGACGACTACTGGTCCTGCAGCAGGCGGCACGCTTTCATTGGCGCTTTCATCTGACACCCCTGCATCTGGCACGTTTGTCAAGAACGCGGCGCGCGTACCATTTACCTATATCAATGCGACCGCCACAGGTGGTGAGGTTGTTATCGATTCAATAGTAGTTCAGCGCGGCGGCATTGCGCAGGACTCAATATTTTCTGATATCACCATCCTCGTGGATGGCACGCAGGTAGGGTTGAACAAATCATTCAACTCTGTGCACCAGGCCACATTGTATGATGACATCACGGTGCCGAGCGGTACCACCAAGAAGATCATGTTGACGGGCAACACGTCAGCCATGGCATCAAACTCTGGTGAAATGCCGACCCTTGGTTTGGCGGCAGTCACCTTAAAGAGCGGCACGTTGTCTGCCTCGCTGCCCATCTATGGCAATCCGATGACTGCGAACAACACAATCAGCATTGCGGCCGTCACGGTCGCGCGCGGTCCGCTTGACCCGGGCGCCACGTCAACACAGAAGATCGGCACCAAGCAGTATGCCTTTACTTCTGTAAAGCTCACCAATGATTCAGTAGAAAAAGTACAAGTTGAAGAGATTATCTGGGACCAGGCAGGTTCTGCAGATGACTCTGATATCTCCAATGTCAATCTGGTGGTTGACGGCACCGTGATTGCAACCCTTGCAAATCCGGTTGACAAGAAAGCGCACTTTAAGCTCGCAACCCCATTTGAGATTGACAAGGGCAAGAATAAGGAATTCACCATCAAGGCGGACATTGATTCAGGTTCAAACCGCACGGTTGACTTCGATATCGAAAAGAATACCGATGTGGTTGTGAAGGGGTTGACGTACGGCTACTATGTCCTGGCCACAGGATGGCCGTCATCGACTGATCCGCGCTTGAGCGGTTATGCGGTAACCATTGATACCGGTTCCTTGAAGATTGAACCGGTTGCCACGCCCTCAAATAAAGTGGCAGACGGCTCCACAGGGCAGGTGTTGGGTATATTCAACTTTGAAGCAAAGGGTGAGGATATTTCCATTACTTCACTCGGCATTAAAGTGACGGTTTCCAGCTCTGCCGCAAACGTCTCTGACGTGACCAATATCACGCTCTTTGATGAGGCAGGGTTGGCAGTAGCGGGTCCGGTGGATCCTTCAGGCACCACCTCGGACATTACCGCGACATCCACTGATACCATTACCGTGCCAATCGGCTCACATAAATACACCGTGAAGGGAGATCTCAGCACCGATTTTGCGGCGGCTGACACGATTATTGTGAAGATCAAACCGAATGACACCACTGCGAAGGGCGTCACGACTGGCAAGACCGTAACGCCGACTCCTACAACCTACCAAACTTCTACCACCCAGACGGTCCAGGCAGGATCGCTTGTCGCGAATGTTGCGACTACCCCGGTGGCGGCGACAGTGGTTGCGGGCACCACGGGGTATACGTTTGCGAACTACGTACTCGACGCGCAAGGTTCTGGTGAAGACATCCGCGTAACGCAGATTAAGGCTGCGCAGCATACCACTGGTTCTGCGTATCCGGCGCTCATTTCAGGATTGAAGCTCTATGACGGCTCATCTGAGCTCGTGACTTCAAACGATCCTGATCCAACCAGTACGACCGCAGCAGCTTCAGCCACTTCTACCTTTACCTTCGTGAATGCACTGGTCGTGCCAAAGGGCACGTCCAAGACCATTACCTTGAAGGGCAATATCTCCAAGAGCGTGACTTCTGGTACGGTGAAGTTCGGACTCCAAAATGACGCGACGAACGCGATCGCGGCAACTGGGAAAGACACCGGCACGACCATCACCCCCACCTACAGCTATTCTGATGGCCAGACAATGACTCTCACCGATGCGGGCACGCTGACACTTTCCGCGGATGCCTCAACCCCGATCGCAGGACAGCTTCCCGGAGTCTCTACCGGCCTCCCGGTAGGCGTATTCTCGGCGCAGTCCCGGTATGAGGACATCAATGTGGAAAAGATCTGGTTCAAGCTTGCAGCAGTCAACAGCGGCGGCCCTGATCAAGTTGACAAAGTCTGGCTCACGGACGGCACGAAGACCTTAGGGGTGATTCCCACCTCGACTGACTCTTCAGCGCCAGTCCAAGTGCTTTTCGATGCGTCACTTGATCCATACGTCGTTGCCGCAAATACCACCAAGCTCTTTACCATCAAGGTTGACACTGCTGCTATTGATACCCCATCAGGTTCAAAAGGCACCATGGGTCAAGGGTTCCAGTTCTCGATTAACGCCACTGGTGACGTAACCGCAAAGGGCGCATCATCAGGCAACACCGTCAGCACGATTACCGGTACGCCAACCTTCAATGCGTACACGGTGTACAAGACGGTGCCCACCGTTGATGTGTCAAGCGGAGTAACCAACAAACTTACTGCAAATGGCACGTATGAACTGTATAAGTTCACCATCGCAGCTGATCCCAAAGGTGACGTGGCATTGTATAAGTTGACGTATGGTATTTCCACCACCACGGTTACGGTATCAAGCTTTGAAGTTCGCGACAGCGGGTATACCACCGGCGCAGTCGCCACGTTGAGTGTTGCTTCACAAAACCTAGCAAACCCGACTGCAGGATATCTCAACTTCCTGTTCGATACTGATTCCAGCGGTGTTGCACAAGGTGGTGAATATCGCCAGATCCCGGCAGGTTCCACGCGAACCTTCACTTTGAAGGGTTCTGTAAGTGGGTATAGTGCTAGCCAGTCAAATGGCGTCACTGTCACGCTCGCGGGCGATGCAGACTTCCCGTCCACCGTGGTTGAGTGCGCAGGCACCACCACGAGCGGCGGCAACGACTGCACGGGCGTAGACTCTGACGACCAAGACGACTTCATCTGGTCTGACCTTAACTACGGCAACAACTCCACGACTGCCACGAACACGGCGCAGTGGACCAACGGTTACCGCGTGAAAGGCCTTGATTCAACCTCCTCAACTGCGCAATCAATCTAAACTGATCATTTAGATTTGATGTAGATGCATTGAGTGCAATTGAATCGCCAGAACGCATTCCGTCCCCCACATGATATGTGGGGGACGGATGCTGTTGATTGGTGGAGATATATCTGGTAAGCTATCAGTCAGTGATTACTATTTGCTGTAGCGTTGGAGCTTGTCTCCGACAATATAGTGGCAGGTAAACTGCCACGCTACTCATTGTGTTATGAATTTGATAACTATCATGAGACAAAGGAAGATTTTAGTATTTGTCATAGCTGCCGTCATTCTCGCAGGGGCAGGGTGGTATTACCAAACGCATCGCACACCATCGCCCGTGGGAGACGACGCTGTATTGCGCGAGGAACTTATGCCTTTTGCGCATCTGTTCGAATTTGAAAACAAAGACCCCAATCTTCCGGATTCAGCGAGAGAAAAATTTTTTACACGTTTCACCAATGACACAAATGCATTACGCGCAAACCCTGATAATTTCTACGCATGGCTGGATTTGGGGCTCGTGCATAAGAACTTAAATGCGTTTGAGAAGGCGCGCGATGCGTGGGAGCATTTGGGTGATATCCGTCCCCTCAATTCCATATCGTTCTCCAACCTTGGGGATCTCTATGCGTGGTTTCTTCATGAGCCGGAAAAGGGGGAAGCAGCCTATCGGCAGGCGCTCAGAAATGAGCCGACTGACATCAATTTTTACAGGAATCTCGCGGAGATTTATGATAAGTTACTGCCGGAAAAAAAGAGCCAGATAGATTCTCTCTTAGAAGAGGGGATAAAGGAAGCAAAAACAAAGACGGAAAAAGCAGAGCTTACCGCGCTCATGGCAAGTTATGAGCGTGATCGGGGAGAGAAGGAGGATGCCCTGCAGCATTATCGCGACGTGCTCAAAATCGACCCAGAATATCCCCAAAAGGCTGTCATTCAGACAGAGATTAAGAAATTATAGAGGAAAACTTTTAGGAATATGATATCCCCGCCTCGGGTGCCGCCTTCCAAGCTTTCGGAACTCGCTCGCACGGCTCGCTCAAACAGTCTTCGCGGCAATGCAGCACTCTTCGGCTATCATACGTTTCAAGGATTTTGTCTATAACTACGGTAGAACCTTAAAGAAGGTATACTTGTTCAGTTGCTTCAATCATATCGTGGAACGAGGGTGTTGTTTGAGGAAGCAGTGAACGAGCGGGGAGAGAGGCAATAAGCGAGGTAATGGCGTTTGCAAGCGCTTCCCCCTCATTTGGCGTGATGATGCGATGCGCTGCGTCTTCTCTCATAACTTCAGGTATGCCGCCTACTCGTGTAGCAATTACAGGAATGTGCGCAGCAAGCGCTTCGAGGATGGTGTAGGGGAGGCCTTCTTTGAGAGAGGGGAGCACGAAACAATCAAAGGCCTTGAGGTACCTAGCGGCGTCCGGAATATGCCCAAGCAGGCGGCAGTTTTTTTGTAGTTGATTTCTGATAATAATTTGTTCAAGCTTTTTTCTTTCAGGCCCTTCGCCGATAATGAGAAATTGTAGGGGCGAACGGCCGTTCACCCTTACGTTAATGAGTTCATGTGCGGCTTTGAGGAGGATGTCCAAACCTTTCGTCTTATATAATCCAGCAATCGATCCGATCCAGACGGATGCGGGGTCGAGAGAAGGGTTTATGCGGAGAAGGGAGATACGCGCCGAGTCTCGCGCAAGAAATGAAATAGTATCTATCCCAATTGGTATCGTTATCGTATAGTGCAGTTTGGCAATATGGGCTCGGGTAGCCGCACGGCGATCGTCTTCTGATACGCAGATTGTCGTGTCGCGTAATTTTCCCGCAATCCATTCAGCGCACCAATACATATATTTAAGATACCCAGGTAAAGGTTCTTTGAGCACGAGCCCGTGCACGGTGTAGATGATTTTTTTAACGCCCGCAAGCCTCGCGCCTACTGCACCCAACACCCCTGCCATGGATGAATTACAATGGACAATGTCAGGTTTGAATTCTTTACAGAGCGCGCGGATTTCAAAGATTGCTTGAATGTTTTTCATGGGACGCACTGCGCGGGTAAGGGAAGGAATGTTTTTTACCGGTATTCCAACTACTGTAAGTTTTTTCCCTAATGCTCCCTCTTCATTTCCGCCCACCATAACCGTAACCGGCCATCCTTTATGATGAAAGGAGAGCGCCATATCGTACACGTATCGTTGCGCGCCTCCCCACGGCGATGATTGGGTGATGAGGTAGAGTATTTTTTTTGTAGGGGCTGGCAATTTCATATATATTATGTTAGAATAGATACGATTTGGACGCAAATCACATTAATGCAAAATCCAAATCCCAAAATCCAAAATGATGGAGTCCCGACGCAGTCGGGACGATCCCTCATATAATTTTGGATAATCAGATATCATTTTGGCATTTGGATTTTGATTTTTACATTAGCGTTATGAGGGTATTAGTCACTGGTGGCGCAGGGTTCATCGGCGCGCATGTCGCGCGGGCATTACAGGAACGAGGCGATGAGGTTGCGGTGTTTGATGACTTTTCAGAAACGATATATCCTGCTGCGCTCAAAGAAGACCGATTGCAAGCCTTGCTTCCCGATATTCGCTTTATTCGCGGCAGCGTGTGCGATCGTAACGTGTTAGCCAAAGCTTTGGATGGAGTACAACCAGACCACATCCTTCATTTTGCCGCAATTGCAGGAATTCGTTATGCTGCAAAAGATCCATTCGCCGTCATACGAGCGAATATTGAAGGGACATTGGCAGTTTTTGAAGAGGCGCGAAAAGCAGGTATTCAAAGAGTCATTTTTGCTTCATCCTCATCAGTATATGGACGAAATGAAAAAATCCCATTTGCAGAAGATGATCCTGTAGTAAAGCCTGTATCTTTGTATGCCGCAACGAAGCTGGAGAATGAACTGCTCGCAGAAGTATATCGCGCAAATTATGGAATGAAGATGACTGGTATTCGTTTTTTTACGGTCTATGGGCCATGGGGAAGGCCTGACATGGCGTATTACAAATTCACCAAAGCCATTTGTGAGGTCACGACGCTTGAATTGTATGCACAAGGAAAGGCAGCGCGGGACTTTACCTCGATTCATGATATCGTGCGGGGAGTGCTTGCCGTTATTGACCAATCGGAAGTTGATTGTAAAATTTTGAATTTAGGCAATTCACATCCAGTTACGAATGGCGAGCTTGTGGGCATGCTGGAAGAAATTATCGGCAAAAAAGCAGTAGTGCACGAATTGCCATTGCCAAAAGAAGATGCACCTATAACGTTTGCCGACATTAGCCGTGCGAAGGAGCTTTATGGTTGGGAACCTAAGATTAAATTAGAAGACGGCTTACAGGAGTTTGTGGAGTGGTATGTTTCGTAAGTATTCACCTTTTCCCAAACATTTCCCCTCTCAACGGCAGAACGCTCAAGGTACGACGATTTTTTCTTCTCCGCGATTCTCACGCGGGACGATGAGAGCCCTCAAAAATCGCGATTCCCTTCGCGTTCCGGGAAACAC
>JBFLWV010000006.1:0-13924 GCA_040757655.1 Patescibacteria group bacterium
ATTGTGGTACCAGTGCCATATGTTCGATGCGATGTTCGTCATGCTTCTATTTTACCACATCTAGTGCGTCCATCTTCAAGAGGTTTACCCTGCGGCAGAGACCGCAGGGTGTTGAAAAACATAAAAATGAAATGCTTCATGCCGTTTATTCAATGATCTTAATCCCACTGGTCGATTTGCTTTTCGTACTCGCGGACTTTGGCTTGATAACTTCATAGATTTAGTGTTTCCCTTATGCGTCTTTCTTCTTCGCCTTGAGGCACAAGCTCAAACTCAAAGCGATCGTTGAGCTTCATCGTGGTCATTCGCACTGTTACTTTTTCTACATCGCCCTGCATCTTATTCATCGTGTCAAATACATCCATTTTGTATTGCGTATCTGGGTTGCCCGTTAATTGCTCACCTTTGCTTTCAACGATATATAAAAACTCAAGAGCGCCATCCTTTTTTTTACTTGCGATGATAAAGTCGGGCCTGATTTTATTTTTCTGCCAGCCCTGAATCGCATACCAGCTTTTCTCGGCTTTATTGCGAGCCCACCAAATTACGGATGGGCTATCTTCGATGTATTGCACAACATCTCGTTCCAGCGGATTGAGTGTGCTTATATCTACATCTTCGTATAAATTCAATCTGTATGCGGATCGGATGCTGTTCGAAACTTCATCTTTTGTGGGCATTGAAAAGCCGATTTTATTGTCATCGGAAACAACGAGCAAAAGCGTGCCATCGCTAACAAGTTTTTCAAATGCCGCTCTTTCCTGATCGCGCCTGTGTTTAACGAGCCGTTTTTCAATTTCTCGCGCAATGTATCCCGCATCGCGGTCAAGCGTTTCTGCATCAAACTCGTCATCAAGAATCGCAAAAACTTGCTCCGCTATGCTGTGGGCAATGAAGGCATTTTCAACCGTTTCGTATAGGCGGCGCGTGAGATAAAGCGAGTCAAATCGCACTGATACATTTGCTTCAACTTCGCGTTCGCGAGCTCCTTCCAAATCAACGATAACTTCTGTTTGAGCCCCGCGCCTTTGGCCGATTGTCGGTTTAAGTTCCTTAAGCCAAGCGTCTATTTTTATCGAGCTCCAATCTACTCGCGGTCTTATATCCATTTCGTATGAAAACCTGCGGTATAGCTTGCCTTCCTTCGTGAGCCAAACAGGAAGGAATAATGATTCTGGGTATTTTTTGAGAATATCCTTTTTGATAAATACGAGCTGTAATTGGTTTACCGCTGCGCCTCGCGTATCCTGCACTTCAATTCCTGAAATAACATCGCCCAAACCCTCATCTTCAAATCCTTGCCTGACTTTCTCAAGCACTTCCTGCGTGTGCCCGCTTGCGAAAAAGACATAACTCTCATCAAGATCGGCAATGCCAGTTTTCTTTGCATACGGCTGGCGCAATATGCGGCCGACAAGCTGCGTCATCGAAGCGTTATTACGGGCATTTGGTATCACGCCAAGAATGTAGGCAAACGAGCAATCCCATCCTTCTTTGAGGGCTTCTTTCGTAATGATGTATCGTATCTCGCTCTCCTTCGAAAGAAGTTTTTGCTGTTTTATTTCATCAAGCGATGCCGATTTTATCGCTATTTCGTGCTGCGGCACTCCCAGACCGATAAGCGCTTCTCGCACATCTTCGCTATGCACACGGCCTTGTCCGTGCTGCTCTCGGCCTGTGCGCTCAACTTGAATGAGAGCAATCGGTCGAATATAGGTGCCTTTGTTTTGTGCGAGCTTTTTTGCTTTTTTTTCAAGTTCTTCGCGTTCTTGTTTTACTGCCGCAAGCATTTCCTGCCAATCGCGATTGGGCCCGCGTAAGTGCATTTCAAGCTTTATCATTTCTTCTTCTTTTAAGTCCCTGCCGCTTACGGAAGATATTATATTCATTCCGCGTTTCGGTGTAGCTGAAAGTCCTATGATAACAGACGGATTGAGTCCGTTGAGCGTTGATTGAGCAATATCCGTAAACATCGTATGGAACTCGTCTACGATAATGAGCGGTTCAAGCGTTCGGATGACATTGCCCAAACTTGTTTTTATCTGTATCCGTTCAAATAAGCTGTCCTCGGTTCTATCAAGATTCGGTATCTGCTCAAAAAGCGCTTTATGCAGGTCGTAGCGATTCTCAAGCGGGAAGAAGTCTGTATAGCCGCCTGAATCTTCAAAGATTTTGTTTGCCTCTGCGTTGCGGGCTGATTGGATCATCAGCATCAAGACAACGAGGTTTTCTTCCACATCTTGTCGTCTTATGGCCTGTCCTTTCTCAAGAATAAGCGTTCGGTTGCCGCTTGCTTGATCCAAAAACTGCCGATATACATGACTCTTGTTTTGCAGGTTTTCAATCGTTTGCCGATATATCTGATCGCGATGCGTGATCCAAACAATCAATCCTGTTTTTCTTTTAGCAAAAAGGTTTTGGTAAGCGCGGATGGTTTCAATCGCAATGAGCGTTTTCCCGCCCCCTGTCGGCATTTTTATACAAACACGGGGATAGATTTTCCCCGTGCCCGTGATCGGTCTATCGGGATATTGTCGGTATTTCGGACGAGTAGTGAAGGCGCTCGAAACATAATCGGGAGCAGTGGCTTTGCTCTTATCCAAGTGCTCAAAAAATTCCTCTATGTCTTTGACTACTCTTTTTTGGTATTCCTTAAGCATAGTTATACAGCTCGTTCAAATAAGTTATACGGGATGCTGACGAACTTAATGTTGAAATGCTCAAGCGCCTCGTCATCCAAGTAGCAGGCAGGAGCGTAAACAATTTTCTTATTCTTGTCTTTTGCGTGTGTTTTTTGCGCCCAATCAAGTGTGATTGCAAGTTTCTTTAGCGCATCGGCGTTTTTCTCATAAAGCAAGTAAACGGATTGATGGTCGGTTTTGCCGACAAATGAATCTTCCTCTTTAATTTTCTTTTCAACAGGATGGTTCTTACCAGTTGCAAGATAATAAACATATTTTGCAAACTCTTTGTATGTCGGCAGTTTTCCTGTAAGGATTGATTCGGCATCAATGGCCGAGCCGAGATTGTAGTAAGTAAAGCCAGCTTTATAGCCGCACTTCTTTGCGGCGCGGCGCACCCGTTCTGCGGTTATATTATTTGCATAATCTTCCATCTCAACAAGAATGAATTTGCGCGTGCCAGAATCCTCTTTATTAAGATCAAGGACAGAATGCGCGGTTGTTCCTGAACCAGCAAAACTATCCAGCACTATGTCATCTTTTTTTGTAGCAATCTGTAATAATCTTTTTACCAGTTTTGTTGGTTTTGGTGTTTCAAAAGGCACCCGCTCTTTTCCGAAAAGTTCCTGAAGTTCCTTGTTGGCCTGATCGTTGTGGCCAGCATCTTCGTATGTCCACCATGTAACGGGCACTATTCCTTGTTGCACTTCGTGCAAATAGCGTTTCAGCTGTGGGGCTCCTTTGCCATCTTTGCCAAAGAAAATTCGCCCCTCAGCCAACCATCTATTCACCGTTTCTTGGTTGGCACGCCAGCTGTTGCCTTTTTTGGGTAAAAATTTCTTGCCTGTGTTTGGGTTAGTAATCGGAAAAACAGCGCTCTCCGAGAATGTCTTAACCAAAAGATTATCAGACCGCCATGGGCCTTTTCCGTCATCATCATCATTTTTATAGGCAGCGTCTTGTTTTTCTGTGCGCGGTAGCAGTTGCCGTTCAAATTTATCAGTTTTTTGATAGACAGTAATGTAATCATGCATCGCTGGTATTCCAGTTGCGTCATTCGATGCCGCATATTTTTTCTGCCATACAATGTTTGCTACAAAATTGTTTTCTCCGAAAATATCATCCATGAGCGACTTAAGATGAGCACCCTCATTGTCGTCAATGCTCACAAAAATAACACCATCTTCCGAGAGTAGTTCCCGTAATAGCTTCAATCGAGGAGTCATCATGCATAGCCATTTATCATGCCGCGTCAAATCTTCATTCTCTTTGCCAACAACCTTACCCATCCATTCACGCAAAAGCGGACTATTAACATTGTCGCTGTAAACCCATCCTTCATTTCCCGTGTTATAAGGCGGATCAATGTAAATGCACTTTACTCTGCCCTGATATTTCGGGAGCAAACTTTTGAGCGCAAGTAGATTGTCGCCCTCAATAATGAGGTTTTCTTCCGCGTCTGTGCCTTTGAGCGATTTTTTCGCATCCTTCTCAAGCGTGTGATAAGGCACGGAAAGATGATGATTCCAAACCGCTGATTTTCCTCTGAATTGTAGTGTTGCCATAGATCTATTTTTTCAATGTTTTTCTAAATTCTTTTTTTAGCTCATTTTTTACTTGAGTGAGCTCTGAAGATACCAAGCTAAAACTCTCATCCCACCTATCAAACGCATCACACACCTGCCCTTGTTGTTGCATATTAGCCACAGTAAGTTTCGAGGTGATTGCTATGTATTGACTTAAAAACGATTGAATTTTTCCGATTGTGCCTTCGTCCAAAATAATTTCCACTTCCCAAAACTTGTGTTGGAATTGTTGAAAATCGTTTTTAATCTTATTTAGTGCCCCTCTTTTTTTATCAATCGAGTCCTGCTCCATTTCTGCGCCCTCAAAATGCACATACCTTTTCAATTCAAATTCTAAACGAACTACTTGTTGGTATAAATCTGTTATCAAATCCAATTTACGGTCATATGTCTTTTGAAAAATGTATTTGTCTTTAGCAAAGTAGTATCCAGCAACAACTCCAAGAAGTGCCACCGCACCTTTCATCAACCCGTCAATTATTATGCTTGTGTTACTTTCCATGATTTTACTTGTGTTTTACTTTATTCATAAATCGCTCAAACTCGGCCTCTTTAATTGTAACTTTTGATGGTGTTTAAGTAAGCTCGGCAATTCTTTATTTAAGCTGTTTATTTTTCTCGTTTGCCTGCCCGTAGTGAATACGAGGCGCTCTACTACTGGGGTTATGAACGTTAAATCGGAGTTCATACGATAATGATCCCACAAAAAACCACTGAAGGCAAGCGAAAATCGGCGCGACAAAACCCGCATTAACCAGGTAGATGCGGGTTCGGGGAGTGAGTGGTAAGGGGCTGGTCAGTCTTTCAATCTCTTCTGCGTCGGCGCGGATTTGAAGCGATACGTGTTCACCGCGCGTTTGCCGGTTTTTGCTTCGATCTGCCGGCGAGCATTGCCGGCGATCGTGCCGCCCTCGCGGGCGACGCGGCGGTTCTCCGGAAAATTCTTCGGCTCCCGCTTCTGTGATATTTCCGTGGTAGCGGTTTCCGCCAGCATATTCAAAACAATTTCGAGATTGGTCATGTTGTCACGCAAATTTTCTTTCTTCAGTCCCTTAAAGTTTTTGTACTCCCGCGTGCTCATGCCAGCCCACGCAAGCGTTATGTCATCCGTCAAAATGGCGAATTCATCCCCTTGCTTCACGCCGCGTTTTTCCCATTCATCCGTGAGCGCTTTTCTCACCTCAATACTCTTCAAACGCTGGTTGATCCAATCATCACTATACCCTTTCTTGCGATAGGTGTTCAAAGCACGATTGATGGCGAGTTCGGGATCATGCGTTTCTTCAATCCGCTCGTACCCAACCCGGGCAAGCCAGAGCTTAAATGGTTCAGCGTTTGGAGAAGGAATTGATTGTATCAGACGCAATATCACCTCGGTGTCTGCAACGTCCGTGAGTCTCATTTTGCCATCTACCGCAGGCATTTTCAAAGCGTGACATTTTGTCACGGTTTCATTCCCGCCCTCTTTTTTCAGACGTTCTTTCAGCTTTCTCCAGTACGCAAGCGGATCTACGCTGTCCGAAAGGACCGCGACCACGTCCACCACCGAAAAATACCATTTTTCTGCCTTCTCATCCCAAATGCGCCTGATTTTCTTGCCCTCAAAAAGGGCGAGTCTGGTGCGTTTCATAAAAATTTTTTTACCCTCCTGATGGCTTATAATAATGGCTATTTCTTCCCTTCAACCTTCTCTTTAAGCTTTTCATGGTGCACCGCAGATATGATGACTGCAGTGGGCCGCCCATTCTTAGTGAGCGTATATACCGTTTTATGATCATTGACCGCTTCAACGATTTCGAAAAAACGTATCCTTGCTTCGGTGATAGGGATGGTGGTTTTCGTGTTCATAACAATCGTTTCATAACTCACCCTGCCCCTCACTTACCATAAGAGAGGGAAATAACTATGTACAGAATAACGTACATTGCACTCAATGTCAAATCAACCCGTGCTCCTTGAAGCTATAATAGCTGCTGCTCGTAACCACGATATGATCGGTCACTGCGATTCCCAGCAGCTTCCCCGCTTCAATCAATTGTCTCGTCACTGTTTTATCCTCCTCCGACGGTTCGGGATCGCCCGATGGATGGTTATGCGCGACGATCACGTTCGCGGCGGCGCATTGGATCGCCTCTCTGAATACCTCACGCGGATGGACCAAGGATGCATTGACGGTGCCGGTAGTGACCGGTATCACTTTGATAACCCGACTGCGGCTATCAAGTGCCACCACTACAAAACGTTCGTGCTTGTACTTACCCAGGCTTTTCTTCAGATAACTGTGCACGTCATCCGGTGACAGAAGCGTACTTCGTTTTGGAATCTTCTCTTTGAAATATCGTTCGGCGACATCGCCGAATAATTTAATGACCCAGGCATTCTCCAGGCCAATACCTTTCACTTGTTGCAATTCCTCAATGGATGCATCAAGAACGCCGTGAAATCCTTTGAGAAGCTCAATTGCTTTCTTGGCAGCCGGCTTCGTATCCTTGACTGGGGTTTTGAGCGTCAGCATGAGTTCCACCACTTCATAATCAAGAAAACTATTGAGTCCTGATTCAAGAAATCGTTTGCGCAGGCGTTTCCTGTGTCCTAAGTATAATGGCTTACTTTTCCGGTTCATACATGCGGTGGTGTACCTCAATAATCCCACAAATAACGGCTTAAGGCAAGCGAAAATCGGCGCAACAAAACCCGCATTTATCTGATTGATGCGGGTTCGGTAATCCAGTGGGGATCCTATTATCTCCGAGGGATGGAGCCGGATGAGCTCTGCCCATTATTTACCGCCTTTCAGCCGCTTATTCTCAGGCGCGCGCTTGAAATTCTTTTTGGACACGATGCTCTTCCCCAAGCGCTTCTCGAGTTGCTTCCGCGCTCCTCCGGCGATGGCGCCGCCTGCCTCGGCGTCTTTCTTGAGCTTGGGAACGCCTTGGGAGTCCTCGGTGCGGTGAATCTCACTGGTGGCGCGTTCGCCCAGCATGGTGAAGATGAGCTCAAGGTCGTCCATGTGGTCGCGTAGGTTCTCGCGTTTGAGGCCTTTGATATCTTTGTACTCGGTGGGTGTAATACCGAAGGTGGCTTTGGAGATTTCCGCGGTCAGAATTTCGTAATCCTTGCGCTCTTGAGCGCCGCGCTTCTGCCATTCGTCGGTGAGTTCTTCCCGGATGGCGATGCCGCGCATCCGTTTCTCGATCCAGCCACCAGAGTATCCCTTCAACTTGTAGAGCATGCGCGTCCGTTTGGTTGCAAGCTCCGGATCCTCAATCTCCTTGATGCGCTCATAGCCTACTTTGGCAAGCCAGCGCTTGAATGGCTCGGCTTTGGGTGAGGGAATGGATTGGATGATGCGGAAAATGCCTTCGGTATTGGCGCAATTCATCTTTTGCTTGCCGCCTTCTGTCGGTACTTCAAGGGTATGTACAATTTGTACCCACCCTTTGGCAAGCTCCTCGTCTCTCAATTTCATCCGCTGAATATACTGTTTGGAATCGCTCGAATCGATTAAAGCCAATACTACATCTTCCACCACGAACCACCATTCATTATTATGAATGGTTTTGCGGATCTGCTTTCCTTTGAACAGGGCTATTTGGGTGGTCTCCATACTTGAAGGATGATCCGGCACATCCCTGGGAGGGAGCCGGATAAACTATGCGGACTTCTGCCCGCCTATGGGAAACGGGTTTGGGCCGTTCTGGCCCTGCCCCGTAAGACAATTTCCAACACACCCATTCGTCCTTGTGCGCATATACCAGAGGAAGTCTTCCGTCGATTCAAAATGAGCATTCTTTGTCGACTCGCGCAACGATGTGAAAGCACGATTGGAAATTGCTCTACGGGGTCTGCTGCCGCTTCACGCGACGATGGGAACGGATGATGAGTATGAGGCTTGTGATGACAAAAATAACTCCCAATAACCACGCAACACTTCCTTTATCAGGCTCACCAAGCCCGATGAACATGCTCCCACCCGAACCAGAGGGAGTTATCGCAACCAATACAAACGAAATCGGAACATAAATACGTGCGAATTTGAACCAGACGTTGAATGTTTCTTTGTGTAGAAATGCAAGTATAAGTAAAAACGGTGAGAGGATTAAGAAAAGAGATGAGACTACAATGACAATTGAATCAAGCGTATCAAGACACCCCCAATCTCTAGGTGCACAAATACCGACATACTTCGCCTGAGCGTATAACATTAAGACAATTGCCAACGCAAACAGTATGACTGCGATGATTATTAAATTTCGTTTGCTGTGCATATGCAACATTATACCAATGAAGCCCGTATCGTTTCAATAATCCGAATCAGCGCTTGAGCGTCCTCGGGTTTAATCAAGAACTTAGGAAGATTCTGTAATTGCCTTACCAATCCTTTGAGGATACCGTCGGCGGCGCGCTGGGTAACTCTCCGAGAAAGCAATTTTTCTGCCGCTCCAATCTGCTTGATGATGCCGTTTTTCAGTCCTTTCTGGATTGAAAGGGTATTCACCACTTGTTTGAGTACCTCAAGGGATGCCGCCGGATTAGGATTACCCGACGGCGTGAGCATCACGTCCGGCGTGCCGTCCCCTTCCACGTCGAGTGAGAGACTGCTTGTCGTGTCCACCGTTTGCGTAGTCAATACTGCTTTCGTGTCTGGCGTAACCGGAATATTCGTAAATGCGGTCGAGTCTACCACTTCATCGTCAAATACCTCATCTACCTCCAAAGTAAAGCTCCCCAGCGCAAGCCCTTTGATCTCAATGCGGTATTGATCTTGCGTATCCAAACCAAGGTATGTCTTCTCACCAATCTTGTAGTAATAACTGTTGGGGATTTGTTCCTCAAAGAATTCAAGATCAACACTGGGATCGGGATTGGGAACAGGACCGGTATGATTGCTAAAACTGTCGTATACGTCAATGGAGATAGGAGACAGTCCGCGAAGATGAAGCACCTTTTGATCTGAACTTGGGATTGGTTTTTGAAGTTCGATAAATTCGGGAGGATTGTTTGGATCAAAGGAATCCTGCAAAAGTTGCTTGATGAGCTCTTGAAGCCCATCAACTTCCAACATATCGGCGTGTTCCCTGTTCCTTTGGAATTCTCCCGCACGATTGTAGCTTTTGAAGTTGACAAAGTAATCGTCAACCGGCATCGCTGTCGCGCTTGGAATAACCACCGTTCCGTCGCCGTCTTGGGTTTCAATCATCTTACGGTCAAGGTGGGAAAGCGTTTGAGAGCAAAGGGGAATATCGCAATCATCGTAACGAATTCCGCGGATGGTATCTTTGCCCCACCCCGCGATTTGGATGACTTCGATGCCTGCAGGAGGCGTCCAGAGGTCAAGTGCGGCATGGGTTCCATGCGCCTGCGCAAGCAAATTCTCCTTTAACACATTCGGTGCGTCTGTATCCCCTGCAGAAGGTTCTGTTCTTAAGCCATTATCCCCAAGCAGAAATTTGGTGAATTCGCCTGAAGTATCAACACTGGCGTCATAGATGCCAGGAAAGTCATAGATATTGCTCACTTCGGGATCAAATTCTATTACAGGATCGGCAACTCGTTGGAAGTAAACGGGTGAAGGAAGGAAGTTGTAAACACTCACCATATTCTCCGCGAGTTCACGCGTAGTTTCATATGTCGGAAACTCACCATGAAGAAGCGCCCGTATAGATTTCGGCGTACCGAGCTGTGGTGTGCCTACCATAATAAGACGATCAATGAGCGATGCCTTACCCTCGCTATTGAGCCGGTTGATCAATACCTTGGCGAGGAGCCCGCCGTTACTATGGCCGATAAGGGTTACTTTGCCGTTGGCAGAAGTTGAAGCCAGGGTTTCTATTTCGCTCACTATATCAATGAATACTCCACCCGCGCGATACACGCCCGTATTCACTATTGTCTCAAGCGGGAGGCGCCAATCGTAGGGCAACGGTTCCCATTCGTTAATGACGTTCCCTATCATCTCCACGTCCATGAATTCGATAAAATGCTTGTAGACATTCGACCCTGGTCACTTCGGATTCTGCAACGTCTCATCGATGATGTCTCCCTGTTTGGTGTAGATGTCTGGGTGTACCGGACTTCCGTCCACGTTCATGCTCAATTGGTTGACGTCTGGTATGAACGGTATGTTCGGCTCCCAGAGTTGGTTCTCGCAATTGATGAGGAGACAATCACTGTCGTATTGGTAAAGCCTGCTACCGCCATAACCTGGGAGAAACACAACGTTGGAATACCCGGTCTGGAATGGAAGCTCGCTGGTCGCGGGTAACCGTGCTGGTGCTTCGCCATCGCTCACCTCGAAGTGGTATTGGTAGAGGCCTTTGGGGAAGGTGTTGGTGTAGGTGTACTGCTCGCCGTTGGTGAAGTTGCCGTCTTTGAGGGTGGCGGGAACTGAATCGCCGATATCGGGGACGAGGGAGATGGGATCGAGATTAATCGTGCCCGTGTCGATGTGAAGCGTGAAGTTTTGCGAAGGATCGTTGTCTTGGTCGGTGTAGACCGCCTTGAAGGTGAGCGGAGTGAGATTCGCCGTGCCTTTCTCCGGATTCACGCCGTCGGCGGCGTAACCAGCGTCTTGGGAGTATGAAAGGATGGGCGCGTGATTGGAGGGAATGGGCGCGGTGAGGGTGAACGTGAACGGGCCGCCTTGCCAGGGAGCGCCGAAGAAAGGCCAATGCTCGCCGTCGGTGGCCTGGAAGTAGAATTCATATGTTGTTGCAAGCGGAAAGCCAGTCGGTACAGTAAGGGTAAATTGCTCGCCATTGGTATAGTCTCCGTCGTGGAGAAGAGGAAATGCGGGATCGGGCGTGGTATCGCGGTACAATTTTAGTTCATCGAAGAAGGAGAAGTCTGCGGTATTAACGAACATTGTGATCGCTTCTTCTTCGCCGTTGTCTTCGTGGGCAAGCGCCGTTGGCACGAAGTGGTTGAGTACCGGAACGATCGGAGCGATCACCGGCGGATGGTTGTCCGGGTGGGTGTAGACTACGCTGAAGGTGAGGGGTGTACCAACGGGCGCGGTGTCGGGATTGATTGCATCGGTGCCGTCAAACCCTGCGGCAGGAGAGAAAGAAAGCGTCGGAGGGTGCGGGGCGAAGAAGGCGTCCACAGGGTCAGGAACGAACGAGGACAGCATCCACGCCGCCATGGCGCCGAGGAGGAGTGAGGAGATTGTTTTGAGAGGCGGGGGGAGGTGCATACCCGGTAGTAGGCTTCGAATTTAGCGCGAGAACCAAATGTTATCTCGGCTACCTGAAGCGCTTGATGCCAGCATAACTCTTGCGTTCTACTTGTCCCGACTCGGTCGGGACGTTCGAAGCGTCACTACCGGGCATACATTATTATAATGCCCTCCAATAACACTGTGAGCGTATCACGAATGGGAAAAAGTGCAAGCCCGCCAAAGTTTTGGTGCGCTAAAATTTAGGCGGGTGAATGGATAGTTCGACAAGCTCACTATGACAAGTGGGGTGTGATTTTTGTTTTTGTTTTTTATCGTTCTGGATTCCCGCTTTCGCGGGAATGACATAGTGTGAGAAGGAAATGACTAAATTGAAGAGACACCCGTGAAGGGTGCCTCTCAACTCTCGCGTGCCAACCTGCTGGGCGGTGAGAGACGAAACTGGACGGAGCTGGGTCTCTCGAACCGCGCACTAGGTTGGCTCGGAAGATGGGACGATTTTCGAACTGCTCTGTGGGGCGATCTGGTGCAATGTCCCGAATTGCTTATGAAACAGCTACAACAGTTGCTTGCCCACGTCGCCTGACATTTCGGGTAAACTACTCCCGGAACATAGCAAAAGGGTCAGCATTATGCCAACCCTTTAAAGTTTAAGACATCTCAGACCGCCACCAAGAGCGGTCTTTTTAAGAAGTCAGCGACTTCCTTTAAAAATTCTATCAGCTTTTCAATCGCCTCTTTGAAAAACTGATACACATCGTCAGTCGTCCACCCAAATTTATCAGCGATCCATGCGAGGATTGCCACAGCGAGTACCAGCAGCGCAAGCACCATCGCGTTAAAAGCGAGAAACGCAATGGCGGCAAGGATAGCCTTGCCGATGCTTGCTCCCAGCCATATGACCAAAGCTAAAGCTAAAACCTTAATGCCAGTCTTTAGCCAGTCGCGTGGAGTATCGCCGCCGGACACCTCGTTGAGTCCTATCTCCACCAACTGCTCACCGCTATCCTCAACGAACTTGATAGAGGGGAAAAGATTTTTACTCCCCCACAGCAAGTGAACTGCTTTGCCAGTTGACTCTCGAACTATCTTGAGGTGAGGATAGGAGGCGTTATCGTTAGAAACGGAAAACGCCAATATCTCGCCTCCGCCTATCCCAACTTGGAGCGTTTGACTCTGATTCTGTACCAGACTGTTCAGTTTCTCTAGCTGTCCTTGCAGAATCTTGGCGAGTTTCTCCTCATCCCCTTCCAAAATAATATCAGGAGGGGAAAGCGGTTCGGTCGGCGATTTCTTGCCACAGCCGAAAATGAGCCAGCTCAGGCCTCCAATGATGGACCCGAACATCATTGTTCTTCTCGTGATCATTTTTAACCTCCACAATTTATCGGGTTTAATAAGGCAAGCCCTGAGGAGAAAAACACGCCTCCGCAGGGCTTTGTGGTTTAGAAAATCATTTGTTACGCCCCCTCTTCCGCTGCATTCGTCCTGAATACAGAGAGAGAGAGAGTAACTTTGAAAAAAGAGCTATTTCAAAAGAAGAAACTTCCTCATCGCCCGGAACTTTCCGGCTTCCAAGGTGTAGAAGTAAACACCACTGGGAAGTGCAGAAGCGTCCCAAACGATGGAATGACATCCAGCCATCCAGTGTCCGCTATTCACTATAGCCACTTCCTGCCCGACAATGTTGTGCACTGCAAGTTTAACCTGTGATGCTTCGGGTAAATCAAACCTGAAAGTGGTCGTTGGATTAAACGGATTCGGATGGTTTTGGTACAACGCGTAGAAGGCGGGTAACACCGTTGCTGTTTCCTTCTCCTGTTCTTGCGGTATTGCTTTCCCTAAACCGGCAATCAGCTTCACATCATCCAACCAAACTGTCTGACTGGCAGCTCCCAAATAAAAATGAATCCAGCCGGTAGGATAGCCCGCCGGTATGGTGAACGTATAGGAGTACTGCTGCCATGACGTTGTAATGACTGGTTCCTGCCACAGACCGAGATTGGTCCAGGTGTTGCGGTCCTGCGCGTCCACGATGATCGTACGCTGGCTTTGAGCTTTCGCCCAGAAGGTGAGCGTGTGCTGCTGGGCGGTGGCTGAAAAGCTCTGGCGCACCTGAATCGACCAATACTGGTCAAGGCTGCTGATATTCACCCGCAATCCGTGTGTTCCCTCGGTGTATTCGCCGCTGTTGGAAGTAACCGTGGCAGTCGCCAAATCTGGATAATTCTGGAATTCCCACGGACTGAAACCTGCTTCAAAACCGCCGTTCGTAAGAAGATTGTTCGAAGACGGAAGAATCACGTACTGGACGATCACCGAGCCGTTCCCGCCGTTTGAAGAAATCAAGACAGTGCACTCGTCCATGTTACAGTTGACAGTGGAAAGGACGTAACATGTTGAAAATTCAAGTAAGAAGTGGTTGGCTGGAGAGTTTAATACATAACCCTCTCCTGTCTATGACCACGAAAGCAGAACAA
>JBFLWV010000007.1:0-11626 GCA_040757655.1 Patescibacteria group bacterium
AACCTGGAGCGCATGCTGCAGTTGCGATGCATCCTCATGGCGGGGAGGTGGAATGTGATGATGAACAATATACTCAAGGCCGTTCGGTTTCAAACCGTAAGTAGTGTAGAGTAGGTGACTGCTCCCGATATAGGTGATGCAGGGTTTCCGCGGAAGGACAGTGTGCGGCGCGCGCAATTCCGGAAGCAGCTTTTCTGCTGCTTTTTTCTTTTCTTCAATTGGCCTGGCCAAAGAGCGCACATCTTCTAGGGTTCCTGGGTTTCTTACATTCTGAAAAGTTTCAGGTCAGGTACGCGGCGGAAGTCGCTGGCATTCAGCGTGGCGAGCGGAAGGCTGTGTTTCAATGCGGTGGCTGCGATGATGGCGTCTGCGAAGTCAAGATCGTAGCGTGCGCGCAACTTGCCTGATTGTTCCGATAGCGCTGTATCAAGAGGAAATATGGTGATGTTCTTACATAATTCTTGCACTGTATGTAGCATGTAATCATGTTCCCAGACGCTGTTACCTGAAAAGAGCTCGGTATGTGTTACGATTGAGATGCACGGTTCATTTCCTTGTTCCAGCAGTACTATATAAGGAGATTGTGCGGAATCCTTGCGGCGCAGGAAATCAACCATCACCGACGTGTCGACGAGTACGTTTGCCATAACGAATTTTTTTTTGAGTCTTGCCTAGAAGCAAGAGCATACGCAAGTTCACGATCCATTCGTTTAAGTCTTCGCGCCGTTCTTTTCCTCATATTCGTGATTTCTTGTGGATTGAACCACCCTGTTTTCAACGTGAGGATTTTTTTGAGATACTCTTCCTTTGAAAATTTCCGTGGTGCCGCGTGTTCTACCGGCTCTGCGGTGAGTTTCCCGTTCTCAATCTGCAGCTTCAGCCAAAAATCATCACCCATGCCCAGAGATTGCCGCAGCTCTTTCGGAATGGTGATCTGGCCTTTGCTGAATGATTTGACGTATTTGATGGAGGAGGGAGTAGCCATACTGATATTCAGTATATCTTGAATTCCAAGATTGTCAAGGGCTGAAAATGATCAAAAAAACACCCCGGAACCCTTGCAAAGATCCCGGAGCGTTAAATAATAGTTGTACCGCGAGGCGCGCTCACTTCCACTCCTTCACTTCCAACCCTTTTTCTGCGGCGGCCATTTGAGCTTCCTGTTTGGACGATCCTTCGCCGTCTGCTACGAATTCATCGTTGAGATAGACGCCGATTTTGAAATGCCGTTCGTGATCAGGACCGGACTCTTCGAGCACCCGATAGATGGGCGTCACGCCAGCCACCTCCTGCGCCATTTCTTGGAAACGGGATTTTGGATCGACATAGAGTTGATGTTCGAGAATATAAGGCAGTTTGACCAATACCTGTTCCTCGATAAACCGTTTCGCGGCATTCCATCCTTGGTCAAGATAGATTGCTCCGATGAGCGCCTCATACGCATTGGCGAGGATATATTGCCGCGCTTTGGTATTTGATTCCTTTGCTTCACCGCGTGAGAGTTTCATGTGTGCGTCGAGGTTGATCTCCTTGGCGAGCTCCGAGAGCATATTCGCATTTACCAATGACGCGCGCCAATTGGTAAGTTCACCTTCTGGGTTAGGATAGTGGAGGTAAAGAGACTCAGTGACCACCAATTCGAGCACCGCGTCTCCCAAAAATTCAAGCCGTTCGTTATGGGGAAAAGGAAATTCTGGGTGTTCATTGAGGTAGGAACGGTGGGTGAGGGCGGAGGTGAGGAGATCTTTGTTAAGGAACGTGATGGCAATGGTTTTTTCAAGATGAGTGACGGGTTGAGTGGACATAGCACTGCACGAACTCAAAACTCAAATGTCAAAGCTCAAAACCATATCTCAAAGCCGTAGATCTACAGATTTGAGTTGTGGTTTTGCGTTTGAAGTTTTGAGATCTAAGATTAGATAGCTAATAATACTGAGACCTTGTATGATTTATTTTTGTGTAGAAAGGGCGAGACCTAGTTGATTGAGGGCATGTCGAAAAATCTCTTTTGCATTCTCATACCCCAAGAGCAGCAGCACTTCGTTCTGCGGGATCCAGTCGCCTCCTTTAATTTCGTTGTCCGGGACAATATGGAGCGTTTCCTCTTGTGTCTCCATGAGGAAGTAGTGAACCACTTTTGGGACAGGCGGTTTGCCGGGCGTATTCACGGTGATATGGATTTTCCCCAGAGGGCAGACTATGCGCACGTTTTCTATGCCGATTTCTTCCGCAACCTCTGCACGCGCGGTGTCTTCAAGCGTCTCTCCCGACTCTCTATGGCCTTTAGGAAATGTCCAGCGGTAGATCGCGTCTTGGATGAGCGCGAATTGATAGACACCCTGCGCGTCCTTGCGAAATACTACTCCTCCAGCCGAAACCTCTTGTGGGGGAGAGGTTGGATCGAGTGATTCATGGGTTTGTACGTTCCGTAGTGAAGGGGTCGACACGCGTTCGCCGCGTGATTCCATGTCTTTGTAGATGTTGCCAAGCACGCCATTTACGAACTTACTCGATGACTCGCCGCCGAATGTTTTGGCGAGCTCGATTGATTCGTTGATCGCTACCTTGGGCGGTATCTCGCTTGTCTTCAGTTCGTAGATGCCAATGCGAAGGATATTGCGGTCAATGGGAGGAATTTGGTCGAGCGGCCATTCCGGTGCATACCGCGAGATGAGCGGGTCAATATCCTCCCGGTGCGAGAGGATGCCATTAACCAAAGAAACCGTAAAACCTCCATCATCAAAGCTCGGTGCGAAATCTTTGAGGTTTTGTTGCACAATAGTGCGCATGTCCTCACGCTGGTGGTTGAAATCCCACTGGTAGAGCGATTGGAGAGCGATGGTGCGGGCAAGATGCCTATTTGACATGAGAATGAAAAATCCCAAATTCCAATGTCCATTTCCCAATAAAATCCCAAATCCCAATGTCAAATATTGTTATGAGGATTTGTTCAATGATTGGCCATTGGTCATTGGCCATTGGTCATTTATTTGATATTTGGAATTTGTTATTTGGATTTTGGTTTTAACACCTGTCTCCCTCTATACGTGCCACAGAAGGCACAGACGCGATGCGGGAGTGTTGGGTGTTTGCATTTTGGGCATTCAATAAGCTGTTTGGGGGTAAGCGCGAAATGAGAAGCGCGTTCGAGTTTTGATTGTTTGGTACGTCGTTTGGAGGGAAGGCCCATAGGAGTGAGAAATACTAAACTCTAAATTTAAAATCCTAAGCGAGTATTATGAGTGTTAGTAGAGTAAGGGATTTTACCACTTTTGGCAAGCCCGTATGTCAGCTTCTGTCTGTGAGTCCGTGTTGGCCTGCGTTACCTCTGCACATGTCCGCAGTTCACACGAGCGTGACCGATGCAACCTTATCGTTCGCATCCTTGAAGCGCATAAGTTTCACCCCCTGGGTGGCGCGTCCGAGGGAAGGCACAGATTTCAGCGGAAGTCTGATGACCTGTCCTTTCTGTGAGATCATGATGACGTCATGCGCCGCGTCTTCAGTGGCGTGCCGCGGGTCGTAGATGAATCCGGCCACGATCTCGCCTGTCTTTGTGGTCACCTTCGCAGTTTTGACGCCGGAGCCGCCCCTACGCTGTGCACGGTAATCTTTCAGGGAGGTCAATTTCCCAAATCCATTACTTAAGATAGTGAGGAAGCTCCCGCTCGCTGCGGTGGCCTTCGCTATGACATCTATACCCACAACCTCGTCTTTGCCCTTGAGCTTCACTCCTCTTACTCCTGATGCGTTTCTTCCCATGGGGCGGACTTGCGATTCGGGGAATCGTATGGTTTGTCCCCCGCGCGTGGCAAGGATGAGTTCGTCCCTGCCGGTGGAAGGCTTCACCCATTCCAATTGGTCTCCTGCTTTGAGTTTAATTGCAATGAGGCCGGAGCGGCGTACGCTTTCGAAATCCTGCAGTTCCGTTTTTTTAATAATACCGTTCTTGGTCACCATAACGAGGAATGAGTGGCTTTTGAGGTTCGCAACCGGAAGGACGCTCGTGACACGCTCACCCGGCGCGAGTTCAAGGAAGTTTTGCACTGCCTGTCCTTTGGCGGTGCGGGAGGTTTGAGGAACGTCATACGCTTTGAGCTGGAATACCCTGCCACGTGAGGTGAAGAAGAGTATATTGGCATGCGTGGTGGTTGCGAAGAGGTGTTCTACCGCATCTTCTTCTTTTGTGACAAGGCCAATGACTCCCTTGCCGCCTCTCCCTTGAGTGCGGAAGGTTTCAGGAGAGAGGCGTTTGAGATATCCATCACGCGTCACGACGATCACCGCAGGCTCGTCAGGTATGAGGTCTTCAGTGGTAAAGGTGTCGACCGCGCGTGCGACCACCTGTGTCCTGCGGTCATCGCCATATTTTTCCGCAATCTGCGTAAGTTCGTTCTTTATCACCTGGAGCATCTTCTTGGGATGTGCGAGGAGATCGGTAAGGTCCGCAATGAGCCTTTTCTTCTCTTTGAGCTCCGTTTCAATTTTTAAACGCTCAAGGTTGGCAAGTTGGGAGAGCTTCATTTCTAATATTGCCTCTGCTTGCCGATCGGTGAGGTGGAATTTTTTGATAAGGTTCTGTTTGGCTTCTCCGCGGTCTTTTGATTGTTTAATAGTCTTAATGACCGCGTCGATCTTGGCAGTGGCGAGAATTAATCCTTCGAGGATATGGGCGCGTTCTTTCGCCTTGCGCAGGTCAAAGGTTGAACGGCGTTTTATCACTTCTTGGCGATGGGTAATGTGTTCTTCAAGTATCCCTTTCAGCGTCATGACTTTAGGTTGGAGCCCCTCTTCGAGGGCAAGGAGATTCACGTGAAAGGTGTCCTGGAGCTGCGTGGCGTCAAAGAGTTGGTTCAAGACTTTTTTCGGGAATGCATCTTTTTTAAGCTCGACGACCATACGAACCCCTTCGTGACTTGACTCATCGCGCAGGTCCTTAATCCCCTCTATTTTTTTCTCTTTCACAAGAGTGGCGATTGTTTCAATGAGTTGCGCTTTGTTCACCTGATAGGGGATCTCAGTAATCACAATATGGTAATCTCCTGATTCCCCCTCCATGATTTCCGCTTTGCCCCGCATCACGATGGCGCCTTTTCCTGTGGCATATGCTTCGGTAATTGCTTTGCGGTTATAGATAGTGCCCCCCGTAGGGAAGTCGGGTCCGTGGATAAATTCTACAAGGTCTGCGACACTTGCCTGGGGGTGATCGATAAGGTGGATGATCGCCTGTGTGAGTTCCCTCACGTTATGAGGAGGAATATTGGTAGCCATGCCGACCGCGATCCCCACGGTGCCATTAAGGAGAAGGTTAGGGAGCTTTCCGGGGAGCACTGCAGGTTCCCGCTGGGTGCTGTCATAGTTGGGAACGAAATTCACCGTATCTTTTTCAAGGTCAAAGAGTAACTCTTCCGCAATGGGCGTCAATTTCACTTCGGTATAGCGCATGGCTGCGGCGGTGTCGCCATCCATGGACCCAAAGTTTCCCTGGCCGCGGATAAGGGGGTAGCGCATCGCAAAATCCTGCGCCATGCGTACGAGCGCATCATAGACCGCAATATCGCCGTGTGGGTGGTATTTACCCAAGACCTCACCGACGACGGTCGCTGATTTCCTGAATTTTGCCCCGGCCGTTAATCCCATGTCCCACATTGCGTAGAGGATTTTACGATGCACGGGTTTCAGTCCGTCGCGCACATCAGGCAGTGCTCGTGCGACGATGACGGACATGGCGTAATCAAGATAGGAGGTTTGCATTTCTTCCACAATCGGCCGCGGCTGTACCGTACCGATGGAAGGAGGAGGTGGTGGGGGGGCGTGTTTCATGGGCAAAACTGTGACGAAAGGTTTTAATACGTTATGGCAAGATATTTCCAGTGCTGGTAGATGAAGGAATAAGGGGAGGAGTAGACGTAGGTGTGGTGGTGGCAATGGCGGCAATGCGTTGCGCAAGGGCGGAGAGGTTGGGAGGTTGTGGCTGGGTTATCCTTTTTATGATCGTGGCAGGGGAAGGGAGCGCTTGGAGATCCTTCTGGAGCTGTTGAACCATTTGAATGATTTGTACGGAACTGGGGTGAGTACGTGACGCTATCTCACTCGTGGAGGGAGCACTTTTTCTTACAGTCCTTTGCAGGAACACGATCCACCCTGCCACCACACCTATCATACATATCGTGACGGTTATCATAACCATCAGCTTCTTCTTTTTATGCGGGTGTGGGGTATGGTGAGGATGGGGAACCCTTGTGCGGGCAGTTTTGTGAAGTGTGCGAGGGGTCATAGGGGAGTATTGCTTCTTCTCCCTATTCAGGTATGAGGAGAATAAGTTTTGTCTCTTCGACGGGGATATCTTTTTTGGCGAGTCTCACTTTTGTGACTGGATGTTCCGCTTCTAACCCTAATTCTTTAATGAATTTTTCCACACCGATGAGTTTGTTCTTCATATGCGCAGTGTGATACGCAACAGGGATCACGATTCGAGGTTCTATTTGGTTTACTATTTCCACTGCTTCGTGAGGACTGAGCGAGGTGGAATTTCCCACAGGCACAAAGAGCACATCAATATGTTCAAAGCGTTCAAGTTGGATATCCGTAAGCTTTTTTTGTCCTATATGTCCCAGATGCAGCAGTGAGAGCCCTTCCGTTTCTATCATATAAAGCGTGACCTTCCTGTGCGGCGTCAATCCTGTATTGACGGCAGGCACCCCGTAGATAATAACACCATTCACTTCGCACTCGCCAGGGGTATCAATGATGAAAGGGGGTTTCTCAAGACGTCCCTTAACTTCCTGCGTCGCGCTGTGAAGTGGGTGGTCCTTCACCGATACGGTCACGATGTCCGCGACAAGCTTTCCCCGTTTTATTTGCGCTTCGTGGGGGTCGAAGGGATCGCATACTACAATGATATCTTCATTCGCGGGGCGGGTGGTGATGCGGATGGTCGAGAAGCCGAGCCAAGATATATACATAATGTTTCATTTCAGTTCTCCTCATATTTTACCATAGAAGTTTTTGTTTTGCCAGTTGATTTAGGAGCCAATAAACGGTATACTGCGTTGGCATTGTATTATTATATTGGGGACGCAAGAAGAATCCACAATTTTGTGATGTATCGGCTCCCCAGCCAGCCTGTCATGCTCGGCAGGTGGTTAAGACGTGTAAGGCTCACCTATGGTTAAATTGAGAAAAGCTGATATTAAACAAGGAGAAAAGTCACCAGTTATGGAGACACTGTTGTCTCTGGGGGGCGCTGCTGCGATCCCGAAGGTGAACGAGGTGGTGAACGCGAAAGTGATCTCGGTCGCAAAGGGAGAGGTGCTTTTGGATATCGATGGATTAACGACTGGCATCGTGCGCGGGAGAGAACTCGCGGACGAATCAGGGGAATTTTCTAACCTCTCGGTTGGGGATGAAGCGCAAGCCACCGTGCTTGAACTCGAAAATGAGTTGGGGTTGATGGAGCTCTCGTTCCGTTCTGCGGGACACCGTAAGGCATGGGGGCGTCTGGAGGATCTCCGTAAGAGCGGTGAGGTGGTTGAGGTGCGCGTGACGGATGCCAATAGAGGAGGTTTGATTGTGACGCTGGGACGCGTGGCAGGTTTTTTGCCCGTATCCCAGCTTACCTTTGAACACTATCCCCGCGTGGAAGGGGGGAACAAGCAGAAGATTTTGGAGAGACTCAGCACGTATGTGGGGCAAGTATTCAAAGTAAAGGTCATCGATGTAAAACCCATAGAGGAAAAACTCATTGTATCAGAGAAAGCGGCAGCGCTCACCGAACGCATTTCTTCACTGCAAGGCTTGAAGGGGGGCATGGTGGTAGAGGGTAAGGTGAGCAGTGTGGTGGATTTTGGGGCTTTTGTTGAGTTTATGCTCCCGCAAGGAGAAGAGCCCGCTGTCACAGATAGCCTGCCGTATGAGAGGAGTGGAGGAGAAAAGGTGGAAGGTCTTATTCATATTTCAGAGCTCGCGTGGCATAGGGTCGATCACCCCAAGGACATCGTGTCGGTCGGGATGTCAGTGCGCGCGTTGGTCATTGGTATTGAAGGGGGAAGGGTGTCTCTTTCTTTGAAGCGTCTTGAGGAGGACCCATGGAAGACGGTAGCGGAGCGGTTCCATGTGGGCGATCGCGTTAAGGGTAAGGTAGTGAAGTTAAATCACTTTGGCGCGTTCGTGGAGCTTGATCATTCGATCCATGGACTTGCCCATATTTCTGAACTCTCCTCCACCCCTGTCACCAATCCGCTGCAGGCGGTGGCAGTGGGGCAGGAATATGAATTCCGGGTGACCAATGTAGACCCCGCATCGCATCGTTTAGGTCTTTCTCTGCGCCTTGACGTGAAAGCTCAAGGGGATACCCCTGCGGCGGTACCAGGTGCTCCCGTGGCAGAACCTGGCAGCGCTGATTCCGCGTCTGCCGTTCAGGTTGTCTCCCCTTGAGTGCTGACGTATACTATAATCGCGGTCTTCCGTATAACTATGTTCTCGACTGTATGAGACAGTTAATCAGAAATTTTGTCATTTTGCTCGCGGTGTTTCTCATCATCGCAGGGGTTCTTTCGAGCTTCACCTCTCCATTTGAAAAACGGCAAATGATTGGTATTGGTGAACTGGTGCAAAAGATTGAACAAGGAGAGGTAAAGAAAATAACCGTGGAAGGTGATACGGTGCATGCGGATCTGAAAGAAGGCGCGGGTGTCACCGCAAAGAAGGAATCGAGCGAGTCAATGAGTGAGTTGCTCAAAAATTACAGCGTTGACCCTGCGCTCATGCGGAACCTTTCCATTGAAGTGAAGGAGCGCAGCGGTGTTACATTTTGGATTTCAGCGGTCGCGCCATTCCTCCTCCCCTTTATCCTTATTTCCCTGTTTATTTGGATCATGATGCGTCAAGTGCAGGGAGCGAACCAGCGGGCAATGTCTTTTGGCGAATCCCGTGCGCGGGAAATGCAGGCAGGCGATAAACGGCAGCATGTGAGCTTTAAGGATGTTGCGGGTGCGAGAGAAGCCAAACAGGAACTCCAAGAGGTTGTTGAGTTCTTAAGGACGCCAAAGAAATTTACTGAACTTGGCGCCAAGATCCCTAAAGGAGTGCTCCTCGTGGGGCCGCCCGGCGTGGGGAAGACATTGCTCGCGCGTGCGATCGCAGGAGAAGCGAGTGTCCCTTTTTTTCATATTTCAGGATCAGAGTTTGTGGAGATGTTCGTAGGCGTGGGCGCCTCACGCGTGAGGGATCTCTTTCGCCGCGCGAAGAAGAGCGCGCCCTGTATTGTATTTATCGATGAGCTTGATGCGGTGGGGAGACAGCGTGGCGCGGGACTGGGCGGGAGTCATGATGAACGCGAGCAAACGTTAAATCAAATCCTTGTGGAAATGGACGGATTTGAGCCGAATGCGGGTATTGTGGTGGTCGCGGCGACCAATCGTCCCGATGTTTTGGATTTCGCGCTGCTTCGCCCTGGGCGGTTTGATCGGAGAGTGGTGATAGATTTACCAGATATTCGTGATCGTAAGGAGATATTAGGTATTCACTCAAAGGGTAAGCCGCTCGCCACAGACGTGGATTTACAAAGAGTTGCCGAGCGCACGCCAGGTTTCTCGGGCGCGGACATCGCGAATGTATTCAATGAGGCGGCTATTCTCGCGGCGCGGAGAAATAAGAAAAAGATTTCACAGGAGGAGATGTTCCTTTCGATTGAGAAAGTCATGCTGGGACCTGAGCGTAAGAGTCATATTCTCTCTGACGAAGAGAAGCATATTACCGCGTACCACGAGGCTGGCCATGCCGTGGTGGCACATCAGCTTCCCCACTCGGATCCCGTGCATAAGGTTTCAATAATTTCTCGCGGGCAGGCAGGAGGATATACCCTGAAGCTTCCTGAGGAAGATCGTCATTTAAAATCATATTCTGAATTTTTAGACGAGCTCGCGGTGCTCTTGGCGGGATTCATGGTTGAGAAAGAAGTATTCCACGAGGTGACGACGGGCGCTACCTCTGATTTGAAACGTGCGACGAAGCTCGCACGACAGTTGGTGACCGAGTATGGTATGAGCGAGGCTTTAGGCCCTCGGACGTTTGGCGAGCATGAGGAACTTATATTTTTGGGACGCGAGATTACCGAACAGCGTGATTATTCAGAAAAGGTAGCAGAAGTAATTGATAAGGAGGTATCAAAATTCATCCGTCAAGCAAGCGATACGGCGCATGCAGTGATTCGGAAATCTCGGAGTAAATTAGATGAAGTAGCTGCTGCGCTTCTTGAGAAAGAGACTCTTGAGCGGGAGGCATTTGAAGCGATTATGGGTCCCAAACCCGCGGGGGTGAAGGTGAAAGTTTGAGAAACTCTAAGCACTAAACACTAAATTCTAAACAAATTCCAAATCAAAAAAAATTCAAACTATGAATTTTATGTTTGTTTAGAGTTTCGAATTTAGAATTTAGTATTTTTCAATTTTATGTCTTCCGTCTACCGCCCCCTCTTGCGTCGTGCGTGGTTACTCACCCTCCACGCGAAACAGTTGTGGCTATTTGGACTTTTTAGTGCACTCGTAGTGAGTGGAGGGGAAATAAATGTCCTCTTGAGAAATTTTGATCGCGTAAGCACTCTCGGAACTTTGACAGCTTCTGTGAGAGAAGGGGGATTTGATTTCTCTTTTTTGACGTTTACCCCTTGGTGGGGATTGCCTACTGGTTTTTATGTCGTGTCAGCACTCCTTTTGCTCCTTGTATGTTTTCTCGTATGGTTTGCACTTGTGTCGCAAGGAGCGCTCATCTGGGCTCTTGAGCGTGAGCGTCGTCGTGAACATCGCGGCGTGGAAGAGAGCATCGCCGCGGGTAAACGAAATTTTTGGCGCACCACTATACTCACCGTGGGATTTCACGTTATCACCAGTGTGGCATGGGTGATTTTCAGTCTCCCTCCTTTCCTCCTTTATCTCGCCTTTGGGTCCTCTCTGTGGTATACACTCTTCCTTCTCGTGAGTTTTCTCTGTCTGATTCCTCTGGGGTTGCTCTGCACGTTCTTGTATCGGTTGGCACTCGTCGCGGCGCTCACTGAATCGCTTTCTCCTGTGGATGCGTTGCGCAGTGCATGGAGATTATTTCTCGCCAACTGGCTCGTCGTGATAGAGATGGTGATTATCCTCACCTTTGGCACCACCGTGGCTGCCGTCATTGCCTTATCCGTGGCGGTGGTTGGTCTCATTATCATTTTTGGCCCCCTTGCACTTCTGAGTTTTATCATGGGAGTGCCGCTTGCGGTGAGTCTCACCTTTGGCGCAGTGGTTGTGGCATTCTTTCTTAGCATCATGGGTGTAGGGGCGCTCCTCGCAACATTCCAGCAGGCAGTATGGCTCTTGCTCTATACTCGATTGAAGGAGAGCCCCCCCTTTGCGAAAATAGTGCGCATCATTGCCTCTCTGCCGCGATTGTTTCAACGCCGTGCAGCCGAATGAGTTTACGGCATCTCAATTTCCACGTTATGTATAGAAGGGAACCTTTATAAATATGATATCCCCGCCTCGGGTGCCGCCTTGCTTGCCGCCCCGATAGCAGCACCTTACGGTTCACTACGGGGTTGACTCCACTCGCCACGTGCTCAAACAGCCTGCTCCGTAATGCTATAAATCCT
>JBFLWV010000008.1:0-10245 GCA_040757655.1 Patescibacteria group bacterium
TTCTGCTTTCGTGGTCATAGACAGGAGAGGGTTATGTATTAAACTCTCCAGCCAACCACTTCTTACTTGAATTTTCAACATGTTACGTCCTTTCCACTGTCAACTGTAACATGGACGAGTGCAGAGTGTTGACCGTGAAAGAGGAAATTAGGTATAATGAATGATGTACATCATTCAGTTAACACAATATTCTGAAAGGGGTATGCTGTTTAATCGCCGCTCTCATCAAAATCTACAGCTTATTTCTTCTTGTCCGCTTTGCAAAAGCCATTATCCACAGCAGGAGATGACGGTACTTGAAACCTCCGATGATGCGCACCTCATCTATCTTCATTGCACCAGCTGTGGGAGCGCTGTGGTAGCATTGGTTATACTTGGGGAAGGAGGCGCCATTTCCCAAGGGCTTCTTACTGACCTTTTGAGGGACGAGGTAATGAAATTTTATAGAGGTGAAGAGGTGACGTCTGATGACGTGATTGAGATGCATCAACTATTGCGTAATTGATTGGATGAATTATGGATTTGCGAGCGACACTAAGGACTATTACGGGGAAAAAAGTAAAGGCGCTCCGCCGGGAACAGCAAGTTCCGGGCGTGGTGTATGGACATGGGATCGTGTCACGGCCGGTGAGCGTTCCTTTAAGTGCGCTGGAGGCTGTGCATCGAAAGGCGGGCGAATCGAGTCTTATTTCTTTGGTGGTTGACGGGAAAGAAGTGAAGGCGCTCATGAAGGATCTTCAGCGTGATCCTCTTTCGGGTCAAATTTTGCATGTGGATTTCTTGGAGGTGAGCATGCAAGAGAAATTGAAGACCCAGGTACCAATTGTGATCAAGGGAGAGGCTAAAGCAGTGAAAGAACATGGCGCGGTGCTCGTGCGCTCCCTCAACCATTTGGAAATTGAATGTCTTCCTCAAGATTTAATTCCCGAATATGCGGTGGACGTGTCTCATCTTGCGACTATCGGTGAGGTCATACGCGTGAGCGATCTGGTCGTGCCTCCGCATATTCACGTGCTCAGTCGCCCCGAGACCGTGGTGGTAAGTATCGAGGAGAAGCACGCAGAGGCGGAAGCGGCTCCTCCAGCTGCTGCGGTAGCGGCTCCGGACCTCACGCACGTGAAGACGGAGAAAGAGATAGAGAAGGCAGAAAAGGACAAGAAGGTGAAAGAGGAAGCCACCATTAAAGACTAAGAATTTTATTCTTTAATAGTGGAATCTATGCGCAGCACATTTTCGCCTCATAAGGGCTTTACACTCATAGAATTATTGGTGGTCATTTCCATCATCGGGCTTATCGCAACCTTATCCGCCGTTGCGCTCAAAAATGCCAGGGTTAAGGGCAGGGACTCAAGACGGCTCGCAGACATGAAGCAGCTTCACTCGGCTATGGAGTTGTGCTTAAATGCAAATGGCGGGAGTTATATCACACCGACGGAGTGCTGCACTTTAGCGATAGGCAATAATAACGTATTCCAATGCACCAACGGTTTAGTAACATCGATGCCCAATATTGCGAAGTTGAAAGATCCCTCAGGTGTAGTAGTGGGCGATGATTGTGATACGGGTGATAGTGATCCCTGTGAATACACCGTGATTACTCCTATCGCAACCAACGCGTACACGATTAAGTTTTACTTGGAAGGAGCCAGTGCAGGTTATCACACACTTACACAAATCGGTATTCAATAATTTTTCAATAATATTTTCTTATAAATATGTATAGCATAAAGAAAGGGTTTACACTCATTGAATTATTAGTAGTCGTTGCAATCATCGGGCTCATTGCGACACTCGTAGCGGTGAACGTGAACAACGCCAAGCAGAAAGGCCGGGATACAACGAGAAAGGGCAACACGTCCCAGCTCAAGAATGCCCTCGAGCTCCATTATCAGCAGTATGGGTATTTCCCTTACAGCAATGCGGATGGTGCGAATTTTGATTGTATGAACGCGCTCCCCAGCCAGTCACAAACGGGAGGATACGTGAACCATTTAGACGACTATATCAAACCTATACCTATAGATCCGTTGACCACCACTGGCGTGAGGGATACGCTTGCCCGGGGTTGTGTAGCGTATAGGAGCAATGGATCGCACTATAAGGTCATTGCGAACCTCGAGCTTGATACGAATACGATGATCAATGACGGCGGGGTGCGCACCTGTTGGTATGAGGTGTATACGCAAGGCGGGCAGAGCTTTGATCCGGGGAGTTGCCCGTAAATATGACTTGTAGCGTCGGAGCTTGCCCCGTAGAATCACCCATGGGGGAGCTCTACGGGGCTTGCCTCCGACTTGGGTGGCAGACGAGCTGCCACGCTACAATTTGTATTGTGACTTCAACGAATGAGAAAAGGCCGGCATCTCTGATTTTAGAGGCGGCCTTTTCTATTTGGAGCGCGAGGTGTCGTTCATTGATGTTCTCCTTCGGTTAAGGGCGGTTGTTGTCTACGGACACTTCAACTGTGAAGTCTCCTTTTTCATATCCCGTATCCTGGGCGATCTCCTGGAGCACCTCAGCCTCAATGGTCTCCGGGTTTAGATTTTTACCCTCGAACGAATAATGCCGAGGTATGTCCAAATACGGGTGAGTTATTTTGATTCTAACCACCCTTATTTTATTCTCTTTCATTTCCATCACCTCCTTTGAGAGTTTTTTGTTGGAATGAAAGAACGTGGTTTTGTCGCTCTATAGTATACCACTCTGAAAGCTTTTGTGTCTCGGGAAGGGCGAACAGGCGGGGAATAATGTTATTATCTCCTTCTAGATACAGGGCAATAGGAGCAGGTAGCAGTTTGTCAGTGAGACCGTTTATCAGTTGTTGGAAAAGCTGTTGATACACCGCAGCGCCATCGGGGCCGCCATCGAGGGCGAGGACGGGTTCATGCGCGAGTTCAGGCTTTTCCGCGATAACAGGTGAGGGCACATAAGGGAGATTGGTGATAAGTAACCATCCGTGGTCATTCCCGCGCATGCGGGAATCCAGAAAACAATCGGAGAAGTTAATTTTTTTATTATTTCTAGATCCCCGATCAGATCCTGCCCCGCACTTGATACGGGGTCGGGGATGACACAGGAGTGGTTCGAGGAGATTTCCGTGTAAGAAGGTAATGCGGCCAGCGGCACCATGGCGCGTTGCATTCTCCTCCGCGACCGCAAGCGCATCGCGGGAAATGTCTGTGGCAATTACTTTAACCGCAGGGAAGCGTTTTGCAAGCGTTATTGCGATGCATCCGCATCCCGTTCCGATATCAACCAACGATAATTGTTCATTGTTTATTGTTCGTTCTTCTTTGCTTACAATTTCCACTAATTCTTCAGTCGCAGGGCGAGGAATGAGGACGTGTGTATTCACTTTAAATGATAATCCACAAAATTCTTTTTCTCCCATGATATAGGCAACCGGTTCACCTTTAACGCGACGCATGATGAAATGGTCAAATCGTTTATTGGTTTCTTGGTTTAATTGATCGTTATGATGAGTAAGAAGCCAGGAGCGCGTTTTCTTTACCGTAAAAGACAAAAGCACCTCGGTATCGAGCCAAGGCGAGTCACTACATTGTGAATGGGTGAGCTTTTTAAACGAGGTTTCTAATGCTTCAGATATCATCATTATATGAATATGAGGCAGTAAATCCAAAGTCCAAATCCCAAAATCCAAAATAAAATGTATCATTTATTAATTTTGGTTTATCATTTTGGTGTTTGGATTTTACATTTTGAATTATTTTCGTTGAGCACGTTCATTGTTTTGTAAGGAGGTTATAATAAGCTCAAGGTTCCCCTCCATAATTTCCTCAATATGGTGCCAGCTTTGGTCTACGCGGTGATCAGTGATACGATCCTGTGGGAAATTATAGGTCCTTACTTTTTCCGCACGCTCGCCACTTCCCACTTGGGTGCGCCGGTCTGTATCGATCGCCGCACGCTGCTCTTCCATTGCTTTATTAAAGAGCCGCGCGCGCAGCACTGCCATGGCTTTTTCCCGATTCTGCTGTTGTGACCGCTCGTCTTGGCACTGGACCACGATGCCGGTGGGAAGGTGGGTGATGCGGATTGCCGAGTACGTGGTATTCACACTCTGTCCGCCATGGCCGCTTGAGGTGGAGGTTTCTATCTTTAAATCTTTCGGTTCCAGCGTGATATCTACTTCATCTGCTTCCGGGAGCACGGCCACGGTTACGGTCGAGGTGTGCACGCGGCCCGATTTTTCCGTGTCAGGCACGCGCTGGACACGATGCACACCGCGTTCATATTTAAAACAGGAATACACACGGTCACCACTCACCTCAAAGATGATTTCTTTATATCCGCCAAGGTCAGTGCGATTCTCATCGATGTGTTTTACAGTCCATCCCTTTATCTCCGCGTAGCGATGGTACATCCGCGCAAGCTCCGCGGCAAAGAGCGCTGCTTCCTCGCCTCCGGTGCCCGCGCGGATTTCGATGATCGTATCCCGCGCATCGAGAGGATCACTGGGGTTGAGCATCTCTTCCAGTTGTGCACGGAGCGCAGATTCTCTCGGTTTCAAGGTTTCTAATTCTCCCTTGGCAATATCCTGAAGATCCTTATCTTCTGCAGAGACTAGTGTGGTTTCGGCTTCTTTGAGCGCAGTCGTCACAGATTCCCACTCTTGGGCAATTTCAAGGACACGCTTAAGCTGATGGTATTCCTTCTGGAGGCGCAGCAATTTCGTGCGGTCTGCAAGCGTGTCTTCGCCCATCAGCTCTTTTTCTATTTCCTGCGCGCGTGCTTTTTTTTTGAGAAGTTCAAACATATGATGCTGAAAATCCCAATTCCCAATGACCAATTCCCAATTAAATCCCAATACTCAAAATCCCAACACATGTAGTCATTTAGTTATTTGAGTATCGATTGGGCATTGGGGTTTGGGCATTGGTCATTTACGTTGTGGTTTGGGACTTTCTCATAAAAAACACTACCCCCTTTGGAGTAGTGCGCGATAGGAGGTTATTGACCGGTATGGCGCAGGTGTTTTCTGGCGGCTGCTTCTGCTTCTTTGGTTGCATTGACGGCTGTTTCCATAGCGTGCCGCTTTTCTTTCTCCTTTTTTTTCTTGCGTTCCGTACGTTCGCGTGCCGCAGCTTTGAGCGCGGTGGAACGAGTTTCCTTATCCTTAAATTTCTCGACGCGTCGCGCCGTGTCCACCAGTTTTTGCTTGCCGGTATAAAAGGGATGGCAGTGGGCGCAGATTTCCACGTGCATGGATTCTACCGTTGACCCGGTAGTATATTTTGCGCCGCACGCGCAGGTAATGATGGTTTGAGGATAATACACAGGGTGAATAGATGGTTTCATGTTAGAACAATATCAATAGGCAGAGGACTTGTCAAATTTCGTTCAGTATGGTAGATTCTGTTCAAGTACTATCTCACCTCTCTTTCTCCTTATTTTGAGCGCACCACTCCTCCCTTTTATACCAGACAAGGGCACGGTGCAGAAATTGGAGAAGGAGTATAAAAGGAGCATCACTATGGTTACATTACCTTCACTCACTGAACTCTTGAAAGCAGGCGTCCATTTTGGTCACAAGGAAACAAAGTGGCATCCTAAAATGGCAGAATATATATTTACCGTCCGCAATGGCATTCATATTATTGATCTGGAGAAGACACTCGAAAGATTAAAGAGCGCGCTTGAATTTTTACACGGTGTCATCGAAGGTGGAGGAGCGGCGCTTTTTGTGGGCACGAAGCCGCAAGCGCGCATGCACGTGAAGGAAGCTGCTGAACGAGCGCATGCGCCCTACGTGACGGAGCGATGGTTGGGCGGCACCCTCACCAACTTCGCAGTCATCCAGAAACTCGTCAAGAAGTTAGAGGATATTGAACAGAAACTTGTCTCGCCCGACATAGAGGCAAAGTATACGAAAATGGAGCGCCTCCTCTTTGAGCGAGAACGCCACCGCCTCGCAGCAGCAGTGGGAGGTTTGAGAGCGCTCAAAGGCCTTCCACAAGCCATCATATTGGCTGACATTATCCATGACGAGACTGCGGTACGAGAAGCGAGGCGCAAGTATGTGCCCACGATCGCCCTTTGCGATACCAACACCAATCCCGACTTAGTCACCTATCCGATTCCGGCAAATGATGAAGCAAGTCGTTCTATAGAACTCTTCATGTCCCTTTTTGGGAATACGATTGAAGAGGGGATGTCGGCAAGGGCAGCAAGAGCGAGTGAAGAAGCCATGCGCGCAGAAAAGACAGAGGAAGAACCCAGTGGCGCCATGGAGGAAGAAGTGCTCATACCTGAAGAGATCGTAGAGGAAGCAGCGAAGAAGGCTGGGGTGAAGGAAGAAATGGTGGTGTAAAGTAAATCCAGAACCCAAAATCCAAAATGCAAAATGGCGGAGTCCTTGCGGACGATTTCTACAACTTTTTGGCTTATTGTTTATCATTTTGGTTTTTGATTTTTGGGTTTTGGATTAAGACACTTAGGAAGGTTACACTATGGCGCTCATTTCTGCATCATTAGTCGCTCATCTCCGGGAAAAGACAGGTGTGGGCATGATGGATGCCAAGCGCGCGTTGGAGGAATCAGGGGGAGATGAAGTAAGAGCTATAGAGTTGTTACGGAAAAAAGGAATGAAAGCAGTCGAGAAACGGCAGGATCGCGTGGCGCGCGAGGGGGTCATCGAAGCCTACGTGCATTCCAATGCGCGCGTGGGGGCGCTGCTCAACCTTGCCTGTGAGACCGATTTCGTGGCGCGCAATGCGGAGTTTCGCTCGCTTGCCCATGAGATCGCACTCCACATTGCTGCGATGAATCCGCGCTATCTCAGCCCCACTGATATTCCGCAGGAGGTATTGGAGAAGGAACAAGAGATTTACCGCGAACAGGCGAGAGCGGAGAAGAAGCCTGAAGCGATGATCGACAAGATCGTGGAAGGGAAAATGCAGAAATTCTATAGAGAAACCTGCCTTTTAGAGCAGGTGTTTGTGAAGGATGAGAGTAAAACTGTTAAAGACCTCATTATGGAGGCTACCGCGAAAATCGGGGAGAAGATTGAGATACGGGAATTTGTCAGGATGAATATATAAGAATTTGAATTACCTGACCCGCAGCATAAAGCGGGTCTTTTATTCTTGTCATAGTTTAGGTATGATAGGGAGGGATTATTATTCAGTCGTTTCTTATATGAAATACCTCTATCAGCGAATTCTCATAAAATTGTCGGGGGAATTGTTTGGGGGGAAGGGAAGGAACGTAGATCTCGGGAGTTATGAGAAGGTGGCGAAAGAGTTAGCAGCGGTCGTGAAGGAAAAAGTGCAAGTGGCGGTGGTGGTCGGCGGCGGCAATATCATGCGGGGGCGAAGTGTGAAGGGCACGAAAGAGGACGAGTTGGCGGGGCATCGTGCAGGTATGGTTGCCACGGTCGTGAATGGCATTTTCTTGACACGTGCGTTTGAGCGGAATGGAGTGCACGCAAAGATGGTGGGTTCATTTCCCATCCCTGGTATGGTTGAACCGCATGATCCACGCGCGGTGAAGGAAGACCTGAGTGATCATGAAGTCATCGTCTATGTGGGGGGTACGGGTCTTCCTTTTGTATCCACTGATTCCGCATGTGTGGTACGTGCGTTGGAAACTGGCGCACAGGCATTCTTCAAAGTGATGAAGGACGTGGACGGAGTCTATTCTACGGATCCGAAAAAGTCCCGGCGCGCGGTAAAATATCCTTCCTTGACCTTTGAAGAGGCGATCGGAAAGCGACTGGGCGTCATGGACCTTGCCGCGTTTGAGCTCGCACGGAAGCATCGCATCCCGATCCATGTGTTCAAGTGGAGCACTGGGCGCTTCTTGAGAGTGCTGCGGGGGGAGAAGATTGGGAGTGTAGTATCATGAATGTTATAGATGCTTATTTCATAACTTTTAATGTATGATTATTAAGGTGGCCATCAACGGTTTCGGGCGCATCGGGAAGGCGGCATTGAAGGTCGCATGGGAAAAGAGAAATATGCAAATCGCGGCGATCAATAATCCCGGCGACGTCGCGACCTTTGCGCATCTTTTAAAATACGACAGCGTGTACGGAATGTGGGATCATGAGGTGAAAGGGTTGGCCGCGGAGACAGTTGTGCCGGGTAAACCGATTGGTTCATTGGTGATCGATGGGGTAAAGGTTCCCGTATGGGGCGAGAAAGACCCTCTTCTCCTGCCATGGAAGAGGCTGAAGGTTGACGTGGTATTAGAATGCACCGGGAGGTTTACCAAGGATGACGCGGCGGGTGCGCACCTCAAAGCTGGCGCAAAAAGAGTCATTGTTTCCGCTCCCACAAAAGGAGGGACCACGGAAACGTTTTTACTCGGGGTGAATGCAGGGCGTTACGCAGGGCAACCTCTGGTTTCCAATGCTTCCTGCACCACAAATTGCATTGCGCCCGTCATGCAGATCATGAGCGATGCGTTTGGCGTGAAAAAGGCCATACTCACGACGGTGCATGCGGTGACGGCAGAGCAGAATCTGGTAGACTCAAACCCCCCCGCGCTCCATCCTGATTTACGGCGTGCGCGTTCCTCGTTAGCAAACATTGTCCCCACGACGACTGGCGCCGCATCAGCTCTAGGGAGCGTCATTCCCGCATTGAGAGGAATTTTTGACGGGCTCGCACTGCGCGTGCCGGTTCTTTGTGGCTCACTCTCTGACTTTACGTTTTTATTGAAGAGGAATACGACGGTGGCGCAGGTAAATGGGGTATTTACAAAAGCAGCGCGGAGTGAACGTTTCCAAGGGGTCCTCGCGGTGACGAAGGAACCAATCGTGTCATCAGATATCATCGGCCGTACTGAATCAGCCATCGTGGATCTTTCGCTTACCAAGGTGGTGGACGGTGATTTCGTGAAAGTGCTCGCGTGGTATGACAATGAGTGGGGTTATGCCAACCGGCTGGTGGAGATGGCAGTTAAAGTGATGGGGAAGAAATGAACTTCTTTATTTTCCTCATTTTGTGGCAAAATACAGTCATGCGAAGCCAAAGAGCCGTAAAAAAATCGTCTCCAAGGGGAAAAAGCGTCATGCCGTTTCGGCGTTCGCTCTTCTGGGACGTGGATCCAAAAACGATCGATCCCGAGAAACACGCCGAGTATATCATCGAGCGCGTGCTTGATTTCGGCGATGAACGTGAAGTGCGTTCAATGGTGCGTTACTATCCCCACCGGTTGATAAAAAAGGTAGTAACAGAATCGCGCGTATTGCATGATAAATTAAGAAACTTATGGGAACTCGTGTTCGCATAACCACATTAGGAATTAATAAAATGCGGACAGACTGTTTGCCTGCAATGACCGCAGATGCGTTTTACGCTCTGACCAATACTCGCTGGCTCGCATCATCGCAGTGGTATCTCAGGGTGTACGGCACTCGCGCTTCATGTCGGGCATCGCCAATCCGAGGATCTTGATTTTTTTATTAACCAAATATCATTCGACCGCCTTACGCTTGAGAGGAGGCTGCTTAGTACGGGGAAATGGACTACTACCCTTCGGTCTGAAGGCACCCTCTATGGATCCTTTATGGGTGCAAAGGTGAGTTTTATTGCGTATCCATTTTATAAGCCGATAAAAATATTCAAGTGCGGGGCGGTAAGCATATTGTCGGCGCAAGATATTGCCGCTATGAAAATTGAAGCGATTAGCCAACGTGGGAGAAAAAGGGATTTTATCGATCTGTACTGGTATGGTACGAATCGCGAGCCCTTAGATGAAGTAATCCTGCGATCTATGAACCAATATGTGAAGCAGAAATATAATATGCCGCACCTCGTTAAAAGCCTCACCTATTTTATCGATGCTGAAAAAGATCCTATGCCGAAGCTCTTTTTCGACGCGGATTGGCAGACGATTAAAAATTATTTCTTACGTGAAGTACCGCGATTAACACGGAAGCTCCTGTTTTGATTCCCGTCACCCTCCCTCCTCTTGCCGCTTCATTTTTTTACCCTGCAAATTTAACTTGACGTATTAAATAATAAGGGTACAATGTAGACGATATTCAGTTCCCTTCCTTGTATTATCTCAAGACGCGGGATGGATTAGAAGTGGATTTGGCGATTGAGATGAACCAGAAACTTCATTTGTTTGAGATAAAAAGCAGCGCTACCATTACCCCGCCGCACGCTGGTTCGTTATGGCGGGCACAGAACGATCTAGACAAGCTCATTGCGTCTGCAGGAATAATTTCCCTTGACGAGGAGCGTTTCGCGGTAAAAAAGGATATTGTCAATC
>JBFLWV010000009.1:0-11916 GCA_040757655.1 Patescibacteria group bacterium
CTTCGGGCCGCACTATCCTTCGGAAAGTGTGGGGTCATATCTAATAAGTGCCTAACTGAGTCCAGCACTTTTTCCGAAGGGTAAAGTGTCTGTCGGAATTTCAGGATTGAAATTCCGATACGATAAAAAAATATGAGCCAGACGCTCACCCGCACGATCCACCGCTACTATACCTTTAATTTCTTAAGAGACCTTTTCTTTCTCTCTGCAGTGTTGGTGCCCTTCTTCACCGAATGGGGCGGGATCACCTTGTTCCAAATGCAATTGCTGCAATCGTGGTTCATGTTCTGGGTATTTGTACTGGAAATTCCCACCGGGGCAGTGGCAGATTACCTCGGCAGGAAATATTCCTTATCGCTGGGGGCGCTTGCGAGCATGGCAGGCGCGCTCCTCTATGGCAGCATCGCGCGGTTTGATATGTTTCTGGTGAGCGAATTTCTTTTTGCTTTGGGAATGGCGCTCACCTCCGGCGCAGACCATGCATTTATCTATGATGCGCTCAAAGACCATGGTGAAGAATCAAAGGCATTAGACATATTTGGCAAAGCGCATGCATGGAAACTTACGGGGATCTTTATATCAGCTCCTCTAGGAGGCCTGCTTGCGGCATGGGGAGGACTCAATATCCCTATGCTCTTTACCGCGTTTCCACTCTGCCTAGCATCCCTTACCGCGCTCTCATTCCACGAGCCAAGGACGCACCAAGAAACGCAAGAAAGCGCGAGATATCTCAAAGTGATCGCTCAAGGGTTTGCCTTCTTTGCCCAACACCGCATCTTAAAACTTTTGGCGCTTGATGTTATCATGGTCGCATCCGCGGGATACTTCGTGATTTGGTACTACCAACCATTGCTCCAACGCGCGCACGTGCCAATTGCCTACTTTGGGATTGTTCATATGATTCTCACCAGCGCGGAAATCCTCATCATGCGCTATGCCTCATCGCTCCTTACGCTCTTTCGCCATGAGAGACAGTTTTACCTCTGGAGCTCGCTCCTCGTCGCCATCCCTTTTGCCCTTGTGGCGCTCGTCCCCTCCCTTCCTACCATCCTCTTGTTTATCGTATGCGCAGGCGGATTTGGGCTGACGCGATCGGAATTTGTGGCTTCGTTCATGAACCGCTTTATTCCTTCTGACCAACGCGCTACCGTGATTTCTTCCATTTCTATGTTCCGCAGGTTCGCGCTTGTCATCTTAAATCCTGCCATTGGCCTCCTCGCCACCCATTCGCTCAATGCCGCGCTCCTCGTGGTCAGCGCCCTCCCCCTCTCCCTCTTCTTCTTCTCGCCATTGTTAAAACAGAAATCTATAAATTCATCGCTACAAAATGTGCCTTCGGGCACTGTCAAATTGTAGCGTGGCAGTTCATCTGCCACACGATCGGTCGTAGACGAGCTACGACGCTACAATGATTGAAATTCCGAGACGATTAATTATTTATCCCCACGTTAATTCATTCCACAAAGGCATCTGGAGGGGAAGCCGGAAAGAATGAAGAGAAAGGCATTGCTATGACTCCTGAAGAAGTCATCAAACGAGTGAGTGAAGACAACGTTTCCTTTATCCACCTCCAGTTCGTGGACCTGCCTGGATCTTTGAAGGAGGTCACGATCACGCCCGCAGAATTGACGCATGCGCTCAATAAAGGCGTTTGGTTTGACGGATCATCCATTGATGGATTCGTGCGCATTTTCGAAAGCGATATGATTCTAAAGCCCGATACCAGCACCTACACTTTGCTTCCCTGGACCGGCGGCGCCACCAAATCCTGCAGGATGCTCTGCGATGTATATCAGGAAGACCAACCATTCCCCGGCGATCCACGCTGGATCCTCAAACAGACAACCGCGCGGGCGCGCGCGCAGGGCTTCACCTATTACACTGGGCCTGAAGTTGAATTTTTCCTGCTGGAGAGGAAAGACAGCGGCATGGACCTCTCTCCTCATGACCACGCAGGCTATTTCGACGCCGCACCAACTGATCTCGCGACAGAATTTAGGAAAGAGGTGATACTTTCCCTCCATGCCATGGGAATCCCCGCGGAAGCGGCGCACCATGAAGTGGCAGTGGGCCAGCATGAAATTGACATCCGCTACGGCGAGGCAGTGCAGACTGCGGACAATGTCATGACATTGAAATACGTGATCCGCTCCATTGCCGCGCGGCACAACCTCGCAGTCACCTTTATGCCAAAACCATATTTCGGCATCAATGGGTCTGGCATGCACACGCACCAAAGTCTGTTCCGAGGCAGTGAAAACGCATTCTACGACGCCCAAGGCCACTACAAGCTGTCTGATCTCGCGCACTCGTTCGTCGCAGGACAAATCAAACATGCGCGCGCGCTTTCCGCAATCCTTTCCCCTACGGTAAATTCATACAAACGCCTGGTGCCCGGGTATGAAGCGCCCATCTTCGTCTGCTGGGCGCAGATCAATCGCGCTGCCTGGATCAGGGTGCCGCGCACCAGCCCGGGGCGTGAATCGTCAACCCGTGTGGAGCTCCGCTCGCCAGATCCTTCCTGCAATCCGTACCTTGCCTTCGCTGCCATGCTCTCTGCAGGGCTCGACGGTATCGCAAACCGCTCAACACCCCCCTCTCCCGTTGAAGAAAATGTCTATCATCTTACCCCAGATGACATCGCGCAGAAACACATCACCACGCTCCCCGCGAGTCTGGATGAAGCGCTCTCCGCCTTAAGGGAAGACTTTATCGTGCGCGATACCTTGGGGTCCCATGCGTATGATAAATTTATGGAAGCGGCAGAATCCGACATTGCCGAGTACCGCCTGCAGCATCTTCTGCAAGTATCCAAATGGGAGCGGCAGAGGTATATGAACCGCTAACGCGCGGATCAATGCGGATAGTTATGCAGAGTCCGCCAGCTGGCGGAATGCAGATATTGAAACTACTCATTAAACATCCTGCGATACAAAGAAACCGCAATCGTTTAATTGCGGTTTCTATTTATCTGCGTAAAATCTGCGTGTTATCTGCGACCATCTGCGTCATTGTGTCTCTTTAAACTGCTCTAGCTTCACCCTTATCTCTTTCTCTTCACCTCTGTGGAGTACCTTGAGCGTAACCGTCTCGCCAGGTGCATGCTGCGCGATGAGGCGCGCGAGAGAATTATTCTGGTCTACCTTCTGCCCACCAAGTTCTGTAATGATGTCATTTTCCACGAGTCCTGCTTTGTCCGCAGGACTCCCTGGCATGACCGCGAGATCTGTGCGCTGTTCTCCTCGCGTGATCAGGGCACCGTCCGATACAGGCAACTGATTTGCCTTGGCAATTTCCTCATTGATCATGATATAGCGAATCCCGAGATAAGGACGTACGATTGTACCATACCGTTCCACGGAATCTATCACCCGTTTTGCTTCATTAATGGGAAGCGCAAATCCTATGAGCTGCCCTGCCTGCGACATGGCAGTATTGACGCCTATCACCTCCCCCTGGAGATTAAGAAGGGGCCCTCCGGAATTCCCCGGGTTAATGGCTGCATCAGTCTGAATTGCTCCTTCAATCACCTCGCTCCCCTCTGCAGACCCGGAAGCAGTCACGGTCCTGCCAATGCCGGAAATGACGCCCTTGGTCACGGTATTGCGGAACTCGCCCAACGCATTGCCAATCGCAATCACGGTTTCCCCGATCTTCACTGCATCTGAATCGCCAAAGCTTAATGGATTGAGGTTATTGACATCGATCTTCACCACGGCGAGATCAAGCACCGGATCGCGCGCCAAGACTTTCGCCGTGTAGCGTTTCCCGTCATTGGTAAGCACGGTATATTCTGCTTCCGTGTCGTCTACCACGTGTTTATTGGTGAGGACCAGCCCGTCGCGTGACACGACAAATCCTGTCCCGCCGCCCACCTCCTGCTTGCCCTGCGGCTGCCGGAATTGGGGAAGATTAAACTGGAATCCGGGAAACTGGAAAAAGAAATCGTTGAAGGGAGAGAAAGGGGTATTTGAATATATCTTTGAGAGGTCCTTCGTCACGATGATGGAGACCACCGCGGGTGACGCGCGCTTCACCACCTCGGTGGTTGCGTCTTCTTCGCTCAATCCCGCCCCTCCAAAAAGGAGGCGGCTCCCCCCTCCCTGCACCGGTGATTCACCTTGCACAAAGGTATTCCGGGGAAGACGCAGCACAGAGGGAAGAAAATCAAAAAATGGCGAGGAAGAAAAAAGCGCAGCGGTGTAGCCGGCAATACCGCCGCTCAAACTCCCCACAAAGAAACTAATGAGCACCACCACGACCGCGGTCCTTCCTGCGCGGAAGGATGGTGTTCCATTTGAATTATTTACGTTAATCATACGTGTAACTATTCAGTGATACCATAGATAGCGAGGGAACTGCAATTTTTAAGGAGCTCTGGCGTCACCGCGGTGAGATCGCGGCGACGAAAAAATTGTCAGTTCCCGAAGCGTACGTGGCTCCGCAGTACTTACCTCCCTTGTTCAAATTGCTTCAACTGGTCTTGCAGATTTTCAAAAATTCCTTTATCAGTCTGAAGCGAACCGGTGACATTCAACAGCTCCTTATACGTATTGCCATACTGCTCAATGAGCGGGGGGAGATAAATAATGGCGGCGATTAGTGGCGCAATGATTAACAACAGATACAACGCGCTCATCACCCGCCCCCAAAATATATATTTCTTCACCTTTTCAGAATTCGCATAGAGCGCGCGCAAGAGCGTATCGTGCTCATGGAGCATTTGCTCCATTTTCTCCCATCGTTGCGTATCAGAGGTGTTCTCCATACGCTCCCTATCATAGCAAATCGCACGCTGTCCCGCAAAGTGTTTTATCGTATGCGCTCACTGGTGGCAGCCTCAATGAAGCGAGGGAGTCGCGATTTTTGAGGGCTCTGGCGCATCAAGCTGTTAAATCGCGGCCCGAAAAAATCGTCGATTCCCGAGCGTTCTATCGAGATGAAGATGGTGAGTGAGCGCGTATGTTTTACCCCTTCACACTTTCCGTTATACTATATCTACGTCATCGAGCATATGCTAAACAAACGCACTCTAATCGTTACCCTCGTCATTGCCATTGGGTTATGCACGGTCGGATATGGGGGGTATCTGCTCTCCCAGTATCTCTTCTACACACAAACGCCCCAAGAAATTTCAACCGTCATCCCTTCGGCAACCCTTCCATCCCCAGAAGTCGCAAAAGGCACTCACCCCCTTACAGGCCTTCCTTTCCCATCCAACGCGTCACCGCTCATCAGGCCTTTTGCGGTCGTGATCGACAATGCACCGGAAGCTCGTCCGCAATACGGCCTCTCAAAAGCAGACTTGGTATATGAAACTCTCACCGAAGGTGGTGTCACGCGATTGCTCGCGCTTTATTCTTCTCAACAACCGCTCCAGATAGGCCCTATCCGCAGCGCCCGTCCCTACCTCATTCGACAAGCGCAAGACTGGGATGCCGCTTTTATACACTCGGGTGGAAGCAAGCTCGCCCTTGACATACTAAAAAATGGAATGCAAGGGATCATCAACCTTGACGAATTCTCAAATGGCAATGCGTTTGTGCGCACGTCACAAACTCCGCCGCACAATCTCTTCACTTCCTCTCTCGCACTCGAAACTCTCGTAAGACAAAAGGAGGTGTCTCTGGAGTTTACCACACTTCCCAGTTGGGCGTTCTCTGCAGATGTGCCAGATGGCCCTACCACGACAAGCCTTACCATTCCTTATAATCTGCCAAGCATGGTAGTGGCGTATCGGTACAATGAAACCACCAACGCTTTTGATCGGTCAATGGGAGGAATGCCGCACCGCGATGCAGCAACAAACGTTCAACTTTCTCCCGCAAACGTCATCCTCGAATTCAGAGATCTTGTTGATATCCCCGATCCCAAAATACTTGGACTCATTGATTTTTCCTACGCAGGTGCAGGAGACGCACTCATTTTCACCAAGGGCAGGCGCATCAATGCCCGCTGGACCCGCTCATCCAACGGCCCCACGGTATACGCCACCGTCACCGGCCGCACCGTGCTTTTAACACCAGGACAGACCTTCATTGAAGTTATCCCAACAACATTACGTGAGGAAGCGCTCAAGACGCTCCAATAAACCGATTGCAATAAAAGTGAAGGTAGTTATGACCAACATTATAATATTTAGTAACTACAGAACCTGCAACTCTTTCAATTTGCACTAACCGAGCTATAATAGACATAGACTCAATATTTTGTTAGGGAATACCGCCAATCGATGCATAGACAGTCTTAAGAATGATATGATCGACGCCCGTATCGAGATTAGGGAAGCTTCTATATAATACGCACTATAGTAGTGCGAAGCTTGCATGCGGTCATTTGAGCACACGTGGAAACGAAGCAAAGACTTATACCGACAAGCCATGATTGAGGGTGCAGAAAAAAAAGAACCTTTGACGTTTGATAAATTGGAACAATTAAGTCGCGGTGATCAAATCAGGGCTATTGTGCAAATGGTCAGGAATGTTTTGCCTAGCGCCATTATTGAGCAGGAACAAGCGAGAATTCGTGATGACCTAAACCGGATTGAGGAAACACTACCAATTAATCCAGACAAGTACGTTTTTGAAGGCGTCAAGACAGGTGGCTCAAGGTGCTGGCTGTATCATATTAAAAGTAGAGAGCCAGGACATCTCTCATATGCGCTTAAAGTGTATAAAAAGTACTCTCGAGATAACATGCGTAATGATATCATAACATATGCCAAGGAAGTGAAAAGAGAATTTGAGCAGGTAAAATCGTTTTATGGTGAAGAATTAAAAGATGTGTTTTTGCCTCAGTACATGCTCATGTTACATGATGCTGAAAACAATATGACCTTAGCCATATTGCAGCCGTATGAAGCGAGCGATCTCAAAGATATCTTCTTAGATTTTAGCCAAGAGCAACTCATGGAACTTTCAAAGAAACAACCTCAATTAGGAATGAAGCTTAATCAATTCATCACCAAGACGTTTCAATATCTTAAAGAACATGGCACTGTGCTCGACTTAGAAGCGGATAAAAATGTTGTTTTGGCAAGCAACGACGGTAAAGATTACCGATTACTGGTTCTCGATCCTCTGGATATGGAATTAGCTGCTGACAACTTTAGAGGATCTGCCAAAACCCCACAAAGGCTGAACTGCTTACGCCAAATCCAAGAAGCGTTGAACAGGGGTGGGGACATGCTCGCATCTTAAACACAATCTCATGAGCTCGTACAAGCTACTGAGTGTGTGCCGAAAAATCTCTTCTAGTCCCGAGAGTTCTAGTCGGATGGCGATCCTAGGATTAACCAAAAAGTCATTACCACGACTACCCGAAGATGGGGTTACGTCGGGCAAGCAAAAAGTTGAAGCCTATCGTATGATCAGGTTCATGTTTTCAGCAACCTCCATTCGAGAATTCCGCCGTCTTACCCATAACGAGATGCATTCAGCAATCCCAAAAAACAAGCATGCGTAAAACACATCGCCTAACAGGGTATTGCGGAAAAAAGGAAGTGCCATCCAATAGCTCATCATCAACCCTGTAATGGTTTTTGGGTAAAGCCCTCCCCACGCCCACACTGCCCAGTTGGTGATGAGGAAAAAGAGCATTGAACTCGTAAGCGATGCGCCGAGCACGTGCGGCCACCAACCTTGCAGTTGGTTTTTTTTGTTTCTGGACCCCCGACCCCGTATCTCGGTACGGGGCAGGTTCTGGTTGGGGATGACATTGCGGAAACGTCGTAATCGGATACCGATTAATCCTGCTAGAACAAAGCTCCCGTACACCGAAACCATTATTAACGGGTGATAAAATCCGATCAGCATGTCAGACAACAACATCGCAACAAGCGGCACCCAGAAACTATCACGCCTCCTCAAATACACCGCGCCAAAAAGCGCCAACGCAGCGATGGGGGTAAAATTAGGAGCGTGCGGAAGGAGGCGGGCAGATGCGCCGATGAGAATGAGGAGGTAAGGAAAAAAATTTGTTAATTTATTTTTATCCATATCAAATGATAAATGCTTTGTATAAATCCCAAATCCCAATTTCAAATTTCCAATAAAATTCCAAGCTTAAAATCTCAAATATTGATTATCGGGGTTTGGGTATTGGGATTTTATTTAGATTTTGGGTTTGGAAATTGGGATTTCTCACTATAATCCTTCTTTCTCCTCCTCATACTTCCATTCGATCGTATCGCCGGGTTTTACTAAATATTTATCCGCGGCCTCTATCCCTGTCGTGCCATTGACATAATAAATCCAATACTTCCCCTTTTCGCCCTTTATACTGCTCACTGATTCTACAAATGACCCAATATCATATTTCTTAACCTCAATCGGCACCCCCGCCAACTGAAAAAGATCAAGCACATTCAAGTTTGCTTGATAGGTGAGTGGATATTCATATGTTTTATCAGCAGCAGGGGTAATCTTCAACATCACCATCTGCACGGTCGCTTCTTCTGTGACAGGCACCTGTTTTTGAATATCCTTTTGCCACGGTAAAGAACAGCCTGTCAATAAGAAGGCAACTGATACGAAAATGAAAATATGGAAGGGAAAAATTTTTTTATGCATATGAACTCACCATGTTCGTACATCCCAAATCCCAAACGTTTCGACATTTGGGTATTGTGTCATTGATTGGTCATTGTGGTTTGCTCATTGGTCATTATTAATAATCTATCCCAATCTTTGCCAATATCCCCACATCGAAAGGGTGTTTCACTTTTCTCATTTCAGTGACAAGGTCGGCAACTGCAAGAATCTCCTTCGGCACATGATGCCCGGTGAGCACCACGTGAACGTCTCTCTTTTTATTCTTCAACACGCTCACTACACTATTCACGGTTAATAATTTCTCCTCTATCGCGCGCAATACCTCATCGAGGATCACCACCTGAAAACGTCCTGCCCGCAGCATCTTTTCTGCTTCATGTAATCCCTTCCTTGCGGCTCTTCGATGCTCCTCAAACGGCCTCTTATCACCTCGAATCCTCACAAATCCCTCGCCCAATGTCTTTATAAATAATTGTCCGCAGGACACCTTCATTTTGGATTTTGGATTTTGGATTTTGGATTTGGAGTATGTTTCTGCAAAAATCCTCTCCCCGCTCGACCATGTAATCCCTTTTCCTGTTCCCGGCTCGCTTTTAATAAACTGCAAAACCGCCACATCCATCCCCCTGCCCAGCGCACGCATGGCAAGGCCCAAAGCGGCGGTTGTCTTTCCTTTCCCGTCGCCAAAGTAGACGATTACTATTCCATTACCGTGCTTTCTGAATGAATCAGCCATAATATTTCCTCGCGTCAAGGAACCACGATTGCTTCTAGCTTTGCGAAATAATTATCCTGATTGATCGTTTCCAGCATATGCGGCAGGGGAAATGTTTTTCGCGCTTTTTCATTGCCCGTTTTTACTTCAAGGCATGTATATCGTTTGTGATAATCCTCAAGCACTATATCCACTTCTTTACCGCCGTATTCGCGATAAAAATATATGGTTTGCTTGACGTTCAGAACCTTCATGCGTTTCTCAATCTCGGAAATTATGAAATTCTCAAACACGCCTCCCCGATCCGGACGGAGCTCAAGCGGACGAAAATCTTTAACAAGGATATTGCGTATACCAATATCGTAAAAATACAGTTTCCGATGTTCCGATACCGCTCTGCGCGCATTCGTCTTGAATGAAGGCACCGGAATGAGCACATAATTTTTTATAAAAATTTCAATGTAGCTTGAGACTGTGGAAACATTTGCTTGCAAACTATTCGCGATCTCCCGCACGGATACTTCGCTGCCCAATTGCAGCGCAATCTTTATGAGAATATCTTTGGCAAGTTTGGTATTTTTAAGATGGTAGATGTCTATAATATCTTTGAGCACATACGTATCAAGAAGATTTTGCAGCGTATCGATTCTCGCGCGCTCCGGACCCTCTTCGGTATATATTTCTGGGTAAGTGCCAAAAATTTGCGCTCGTTCGGCAAATATGCGGAAGAAAGCTTTTCGCTCGTACATTTTCGGCCGCACATGCTCCGCAATTTCCTGCGCAGACAGCGGTAAACAGAAAATCTGCCTAAATCGTCCCGCAAGAGTATCAAAATCCTTGGATGTCTGGCGCAATTCGCTGCTTCCTGTGGCGATGATTTTGACTGCGTACTCATCGTGCAGGATTTTGAGCGCCAAACTCGACTCGGGATAATTCTGCACTTCATCAATCAATATCACCTTGTGTTCTTTCGCGATTTTTTTGAGCGTCTGTGCATCCGGCGCGAATTTTTCCCTTTCGGAGAGCAAATCAAAATTGAACACGGGAAGACTATAAATGCCGGCATACTTCTTTAGCAAGGTGGTTTTCCCGGAACGCCGCGGCCCCCAGACAAAGAGTATTTTGCGGTCTTTGCCCTTAAGGTAGCTCTCAATGTCAGTTTCAATGATTCTTATTATCATGAAATGAGTATATCACTTTATCATGAATTTGTATACCCATACTATACAATTTATAATCTGCGAACGTCGTCGTCGTTTCCCCCTTCCCGTCGCCGTAATACACGATGACAAGCCCTTGCGGCGTATTCTTCGTCATGGATATGCGCTGATTACAACGCGGAGCCATTCCCGACTCCGCGCAACAGTTAAATCGCAAATATCTACCATCTCCCTACGCTTCCTCTTCACTATTCGGTTTCTCTAATTCCCATCCTTTCGTTTCTCGTAAAAATTGTTCATACGTTTGCAGTAGCCTTTTCTCACCAGGTGTTCCTTTCTCTTTAACAATTGTAAAATCAAAATATGCCCCACGTACCTTCTCTCCATTATCCTCATCACGATACACGTCAAGCTGTCTTTTCATGAATAAATCAACTCTCTCCAGCGTCTTCACGGCTAAGGACTTTACGTCTTCAGGTAAGGCATATCCATCCCGTTTGAAACTGCTTTTAATCCCTTCCTCACCTTCCTCACTCTCCCTTGCCTTATCAAGTATTTTACGATAACTATCAGTTACCGTAGTAAAACTTTTTTCAACTCTCTCAACCTCTTGTTCTGCTTTATCACATTCTTCCATAGCACTGTCAACATCCTCAAACATTTTCTTCTCGTGTAAAATCGCATCAATAGTTTTTTTCTCACGAAAATGACCGAAGAGTCCGTATCCATCTCTTAATTTTTCTAAATCTTCAACAAACTGCTTACCCCATCCTTTTTTATTGATTGAATAATTACAACGATCAAGCAACTTTAATAATTGTTGATCATTTGTTTCTGTCTTCTTAGTTCTTAATAGTGTCTTAATTTTTTCAGCAGTATTGTTGAATGCAATCTTCTTCGATGCAGATTCTGCCTCGGCTTTATTCTTTTCATCAGCCCAAGTTTCAAAATTTGCTATCAATTGAGCGATCTCCGGATCCAATTCTGTCAACTTCTCGTGTTGAGAGTATAGATAATGCTCGGTGATCGCATTATTTTGTTGTGCTTCTTCGACCCCCTCAACCTTGAGTAAACCTTCTATCTCATTATTTAACTGTTTAATTATATTTTCAATGTCCGGGATCTTATCAATCAAACTTTGAAGCGCCACTAACTTATCTTTCGGTAACTTATTGAACACCTCACTGTTCTGTTTTAGTTTTTCCAATTTCTCCTTTGCCTCTTGTGCTTTCTCAAGTGTCTTTTGTAATTCTGCTTGTTTAACCCGATTGCCTTCAATATCGCCAACGGCTTTTACTACGGCCGTCTGTTTTACCCGAATCGCTTCTTTTTCAATCTCATGTACGTTCGTTTCTATATCACTCACTGATGTTACGCAAAAACCAATAATTTGAGATAATAGTGGCATACTACCGTTAAAAACAAAACGTATGCCACCAAAACAAAAGGAATATACCGCACAACCCGTCGATCCGCGTCTGCTTGACCT
>JBFLWV010000010.1:0-62587 GCA_040757655.1 Patescibacteria group bacterium
GGTCAAGCAGACGCGGATCGACGGGTTGTGCGGTATATTCCTTTTGTTTTGGTGGCATACGTTTTGTTTTTAACGGTAGTATGCCACTATTATCTCAAATTATTGGTTTTTGCGTAACATCAGTTATATAACTTCTGCCCTCCGATGGACATCGGAGGGCAGATTCGTAATTGACCTTACACTGCGTTACTTTTACTGTACTCCACTAGGCGTTGCGGTATGCGTGCCCGCGCCCAATCCTCCCGTACCGCTCTCGAGATTAAACGTAATCGTATATGAGTTATCAGCTCCAGTATACGTATATGGCAAACCGTTTGGCGACGGATTTGACGGGATCAAACCCATATACGCTCCGCCGCACGCGGCCGAATTAAGGGTGCCTAGCCCTCCTGTGCCAAGACATTGGAGACTGGTTAATCCAAGGACGCCATTAGGCACATTTGTCGCGTACTTATTCTGATCCGAATAGTAGAGCTCAAGCGCGGTTTGGATCTGTTTGATATCTGAAACGCGCTTTGAGTCGCGGGATTTTGACCGCGCATTGTTCAATGCCACGACGGCAAGAGTTGCGAGCAAGCCGATGATCGCAATGACCACCAACAATTCAATAAGCGTAAAACCTTTTCGTGTACGCATGGGATAATACAATTTATGATTAAGACTCTTGATTTTAATCTCTTATTCTTATAGAGAGCGAGGTACCTCAGCGCTCTCTAGGACTATACACTTTCGACCTTTTCTTCATATGCGCTCCGCGCATATCGCAGATCAACGCGGATCACGCTTCGCGGGACGCCCCGTTACCGCGGGGCAGACGCAGATTTAGGCAGATTGATCATTTTTTTACCCCGCACTTTCCACTTACCTACGGTTTGTTATCGCACTATCCAGAGCAGAGCGGCTTCGCCTTACTGAAGTGTTCCTAACGCACCGTCAGTATGCCGAAAGTGCGGGGTGAACTTATCCACATTATACCATAAAATAATGAAAAGACGTAACTTTCATTAGGTAAGTATTCACCTCTTCCCAAACATTTCCCCTCTCAACGGCAGAACGCTCAAGGTACGACGATTTTTTCTTCTCCGCGATTCTCACGCGGGACGATGAGAGCCCTCAAAAATCGCGATTCTCTTCGCGTTCCGGGAAACATGGAATTTGAGATTCTTCCCAGTGAGGCCCTTCGGGCGCTCACTCCCTCCGGGCAGCACGAAAGCTGCGCTTAACCGCTGGATCGTATCGGCACGGTAGCCTAACACAGTCCAGCGCTTACCTGAAGGGTAAAGTGTCTGTCGGAATTTCAACGCTTTGAAATTCCGATACGATAAAAGTACTCCTCTATGCCCTTGAAACATATATCCGCGTTTATCTGCGTCTTTATCTGCGTCCATCCGCGTCTTAGAGTGATGACGCCAAGTTATACATCGGCATGATGATGGCAGCGACCATGACGCCTACCGCCAATCCCATGAGGATCATGATGAGCGGCTCCACGAGCGAGACGAGATTAGATACGAGGTTATCAACTTCCCTCGCATAAAACTGAGTCAGCCGATCCAAAATCTGCTCAAGCTGCCCTGTGGTTTCCCCCACCGACAACATATGAGACACCATGACTGGCACCTGCGGGCTGTTGATGAACTCAACCGCGATTGGGTTGCCGTCCTGTACCTGCTTCACTGTCCGTAAGATAAGGTCGCGATAGACTGCGCTGCCCACGACCTCTGCGGTAATCTCTAACGCGTGCGGCAGCGGCACGCCCCCCTTAAGGAGCGTATTCATGGAGCGCGTGAAGCGGATGATGTAAATGCGCTGAAAGAGCTTACCGAAGATGGGCAGCTTGATTTTTAGCCAATCCCACCAACGACGCACTGACTTTCGCTTCAGCGAAAAGCGGAGTCCTGCCACTGCGCCGACCACGACGACCAGGAGCAGCCACCACAGCTTGCTCATAAAACTCGAGGTGCCGATGAGGATCTTGGTCGTTAAGGGGAGCTCTCCTCCGGTCTCAATAAGGATTGACGTGAGGCGGGGGACCACAAACACCATCATGATCACGCCCACCACACAGAGCGCGGAAAGGATGAAGGCAGGGTAGATCATGGCACCGCGAATCTTGCTCATGAGGTCATAATCTTTCTCCCGCTGATCCGCGAGATAGGAGAGCACCTCATCGAGATGCCCTGAAGTCTCTCCTGAGCGCACCATGTTCACATAGAAATTATTGAATACCTCTGGGTGCCGCGCGAACGCCTGTGAAAGCCGCGCGCCGCCGTCCACTTCATCTGCAATTTCTGAGATAATGGTTTTTAACTTCTGGCTTTCGGTCTGCTTGATAAGGATGCGCAACGCCGCAACGATGGGGAGCGTTGCTGCAGACATGGTGGAGAGTTGGCGAAAAAACACCACCAGCTCTTTCGGTTTCACGCGGTCAAATAATTTAAAAGCCTGCAGCTTTGATTCTGCCCCGCGCGCGGCAATCATGAGCGGCGTAAGGGACCGCTCCATCAACGCGTCCTGCGCTGCCTGCTCGGAAGGCGCCTCCACCACCCCTTGGATGTCTTTCCCCGCGAAATCCTTTGCCCGAAAATCGTATAACATGTAAGAGGTAATTTTCTGCGTTTATCTGCGTGTCTATCTGCGTTGATCTGCTTCTATGAAATTTATAGAAGCGGAAATACGCGGAATGTCACGCGGAATAACGCTGACTGTGATACTACGTAACATTATGCGCCTTTCACCATCCTCTGGAAACTCTCCTTGTCAGATACTTCCCGCAACGCGTCTTCAAGGAGCACTTCTCCGGTCTTCACGAGTTCCGCTAAAGAACGATCAAGGCTTACCGTACCCCCCTCCCTGGCGGTTAAGACCCACGAACTGATCTGGCTGAAGCGCCCATCGCGGATAAGCGCCTTGACCGGCGCAGACACCACCAACACCTCCGCAACCAGAATACTCCCACCCCCCACACGCGGTACTAATCGCACGCCGATCACTGCAATGAGATTGTCTGCAAGGCTATGGCAGATTCGTTCACGCTCGTGCGCGGCGTACGATTCAACAATATGTTCAAATGCCTGGGATAACGTCTCCGCGTCAAGGGGAGCAACCACGAGCCGCCCCCCCTCCGTGAGATTGATAAGCTCCTCAAAGACAAAACGGTCTGGTATCTCAGACACCGCAACGACGTTCACATCTTCATTTTTCAATGCCTGCAACCCCTCCAAGATGCTCGGCACATCTCTCCCTACTTCCTGCTGTTCTATCACGCTCTTATCCGCCGTGAGAATATATTCAATCGGATGTTCTATGGTGACGATATTTTCCGGCCGGTTTATATTGATAGTGTTGAGAAACGACGCCATGGTGGTCGATCGTCCTGATCCATGGGGTCCGGTAACGAACATGAGGCCCTTACGTGTGAAGCTCAATTCCTCTACCACTTTTGGGAGACCTAATTCTTTCAACGTTCTCAACGTCGGTGAGAGGAAATGGAGAAATATGAAAGGATACCCCTGCTGGTAGATCACGGTCGCTTTGAAACGCACGCGGCTGCCGACGGTCCTGGCGATAGTCGCTCTCCGCTTGACTGACAGTTCCTGCCGTGCCTGTTCGTCAAAAAGGAGCATCACGAACTCTTCCATAGTCGCAGGTGCAAGGATCCCTTCATCCTCAAGAGGAGTGAGAGTTCCGTCCACCCGCACGAGAGGAGGCTGACCCACGGTCAAGTGCACATCAGTTGCCCCCCGCGCTGCGGCGGACGCAATAATTTTTTGAAAAAACACGTCTGTTTGAGAAGACATACTACGATAACTCAAAAGTCAAAACTCAAAATAACGAAGTGAAACATCCTCATCCCGAGCGAGCCTGCCCTGAGCCGGGTCGAAGGGAGGGAGTCCCCTTCTTTTTCTTTATGTCCAGAGAGCTTTCCACTACCTTTGCGAGCACTTCGTCCGGCCTCTGGTGATGCATACTGAAGAGCATGGACGCGTAGGGTTGCAGTTCTGGCGCGGATACTGGGGTGAGATGAGACCATGTAGTGACGAGCGCGAGCAATGGTGTAGCGCCCTGCGTGTCCGCAAACCAGCGTGCCAGTGAAGCGCCAACTTCACGATGCGCTTCCTCCGCGTGGTACACGATTGCGGCGATAGACTCACGTGCAAGGAGGAGCGCAGCCTCCCCCATGCTGGCTGCATAGTGCACCGTGCCATAGGGTGCAGCGTAACGTTGGTAGGCAGGCAGCACGAGGGGAGGGGCAATCACGAGGACGGCACCATGGTGGGGAGAGTGTTTTGACATAATGCTATAAATCCCAAATCCCAATTTCAAATTTCCAACCAGTTGGCCCTTCGGGCACTCACTCCCTCCGGACCGCACGAAAGCTGTGCTTACGTGCGGGGTCGTATCTCCTGCGAAGCCTAACGCAGTCCCGCACTTACCTGAAAGGTAAAGTGTCTGTCGGAATTTCAACGCTTTGAAATTCCGATACGATAAAATCTCAAACCCCAATGCTCACACGGTTTTGAGTATTGGACATTTGGATTTTATTTGACATTGGGATTTGGAAATTGGGATTTCTCAGTCTTATTCTTTCGTCGCACTCAATACCTCTTCTATCGTCGTAATACCCGCGATCGCTTTCACAATACCATCCTGCTTGAGGGTAAGCATTCCTTGCCGATTGAACGCGTCGCGAATCTGATCGTACCTTGCGCCACTGGCGACAATCGCTTTTAACTCCTCGCTCACGCCTAACACCTCAGCGATAGCGGTCCGTCCCCCATACCCTTCTCCGCCGCACCGCTGACATCCTTTCCCTCTCCAAAACGTGAATGGCGCATCGAGCTTCACGGTCGCGGGGAGATTCTTCCGCACGGGTTCAAGCTCCTTGCGCACTTCTTGCACAAGCGTATCAGGCGCCTCAAATGGCTCTTTGCAGAATTGGCACATCTTCCTGACCAACCGCTGTGCCACCACGACATTCAGCGTGGATGCGATAAGGAATGGCTCCACTTTCATATCAATAAAACGCGGCATTGCCCCGAACGCATCATTCGTGTGAAGGGTGGAGAGCACAATATGCCCCGTGAGCGCTGCGTGAATCGCAAGCTCTGCAGTTTCATTATCACGGATTTCTCCCACCATGACCGTGTCAGGGTCCTGCCGGAGGATAGAACGAAGGCCTGAAGCGAAGGTATACCCTACCTCGGGGCGCACCTGGGATTGATTTACTCCTTTGAGATAATACTCCACCGGATCTTCCAACGTGACAATATTCACCCCCTCACTATTGAGGATGTTCAAAATCGCGTAGAGGGTAGTGGATTTGCCGCTTCCCGTAGGCCCCGTCACAAGGAACATGCCGTGGGGCTTGTCAATGTTATCCCGCATCACCGTAAGGTTCTTTCCTTCAAATCCCAAATCTTCAAGGGTGGGCACCCCTTCCGCAGTATCAAGGATACGCATGACCACCTTTTCATTGCTATAGAGGGGCAGCGTGGATATGCGGAAATCTATTTCCCTTCCCTCAATCTCGACCCTGATCCTCCCATCTTGTGGTACACGAGTTTCGTCAATTTTTAAGTCCGCTAACACCTTCACGCGCGACACAATGGCCGAATGGATATATTTAGGGAGCACGAGCGACGTATGCAATTCACCATCAATGCGGTACCGCACGCGCGTCTCGTTAAATACCGGCTCGATGTGGATGTCAGATGCCCGCGCTTCTACTGCGTGCTTCAGGATCGCCGAAACCATTTTTGAGACTGGCGCCGCTTTCACCACCTCTTCCATGCCTTCCACCTTCTCTTTTGCGGTTGGCGCAAATTTACCAGCCGCTACATCTAAGGCCTCTTTCGCTTCCGTGCCAAGACTCCCATATTGCTTAATAATCCCTTGATACGCACGGGGTGTGGTAATGACATAATGAACTTTGAGTCCTTTTTCGCGCGCTAAGAATTCTACTGCTTCTTGAGCTTTGAGATCGGTCGCGTTCACCAGGGCGACCAAAAGCACATCCCCTTTGAGATCGAACACCGCGACTTGGTAATGAGTGGCTACTTCAAGGGGGATGTTCCTCAGCACCGTTTGATCTACCTTGCGTCCTATCAAATCTTCATAAGGAAGCCCAAATGCCTTTCCGCGCGCCCGTGCCATCACCTCTTCGGAAATCTGCCCCTGTGCAGCAAGAATCTTCTCTACCGCATCGATGCTTTCCTCCTTTATTAAATGCTGATATGCATCAAGCGTAATAGCCTTCTCCTGAAGAAGGCTTTTTAAGAATTCTGTTTTTGGTTGTTCTCTGCGGGGCATACCTTAGTGTGAAATTCAAAAATCAAAAGCCAAAATGAAGGAAAGTCATCCCGCTTTGCTGGATTCCATAATTTTGCATTTTGGATTTTGAATTTTGCATTGTCTTATGGTCCGAATGTCGGAATAAACGGATTGACCCTTCCGGTGCGCGCCTCTCCCAACGGCCAGGTACCGTACTTTTGCAGCGACCTAAACTCTTCGCTCTCAATAATGGAGCGATCTATCCCCTCCGCGAGCGTCTCAATGGCCGCGAGCGCTTCACTCACCTTGGGAGAAATAACGCTCACCACAGGCGCTTCCTCCGCACGGGGCGCGCTCTTTGTATAGAAAAAATTCTTATACAACAAATACCCTCCCACGCTGTTGGTGAGTACAATCGCTATTAACATGATGGTTTGTTTCTTCCGTGAGACTTGTCGTTCAATTAACATACCCGCCTAAATTTTGCACCTGTATAGTGCGTTATACCCGATAATAACAATAATTCGACCCATTGTTACTAACTTGGTTTTACCAGCAAAACTTAGGCGGGCATACTCAAAACAATATTTTCTAATTCTGCGCACCGGGAGCACGCTGATAATAGGCAGTAACGCTCATTTGTATAACGTCGTCTTTTGGATTAAATGAAATCGACGGCACATCAAGGAGGCGAAGATTTGTTTCTATACGATGCAATAACTCCTTAAAGGTAGAGTAATTATTACCATTGGCACGCAGGGTAATGGGAACTGAGTGAATACTTCCAGATAATCCTGCAGCGATCATCTCGGAGGGTGCGGACCTTTGAGGGTCAGAAGATTGGGTGACTGATACGGACTCAAGTGTTAATCCGCTTAAAAGTACAATCGCTTCTATGTTCGGAATGAGGTCGGCAGCGCCTGGTTCAGTCGGAAGCACAGCATTTATTTTTTCATAATCCCCCGGCGTGATTTGCGAAGATTGTTCCTCAATGAACCGAGCCTTCTCAAGGCTCCTACGCCGCTCGGTAAGACGGACCTCTAAATCCGAGAGAGAAGTCTCACTCACGCGCTGGTACGCCCCCATCGCAGGACGTATCAGAAAGAACCATCCCACGAGTGTCATCACGGTAAGGACAGTTACACCAATGAGCACAAGGTGCTGCTCAAAAAAATCGCGCACATTTCGCTCTGAGGGATGAGAAGTGATGACAGGAGTAGCCATACGATAACCCTCACTATGGGAGTAATGAAGGGAAAATAATCTTCGGATTAACTAACAACGTAAAATTGACTAACACTGATGCATGACCGGTCTTATCCTCGTCCTTTGCCTCAAGAGGTGACACGACAATTCTCTTTATTTCCGGAACATGCGCGAAACTGATAACTTGTTCTGCCACGGCTTTGTAACTCTTCGCCTGTGCCTTAAGGTTCACGGCGCCATCGGGGCTTGCCTGCAACGAATCATAGAACAATTCTTGGGAAGTGTGTTGCTCAATAAATGCCAACAGCTTCAACCAGTGGGTATGCTTTTTGAGCAGCGCTCCTACCGCATTGCTCCTTTCATAAAATAGTAACGCCCGCTTCAAAAGCTCTGTACGGATGCCTAAGTCGCGCTCTACGCTAGAAATCTCTTGCAACTTCATATGGATATCGCGCTCCAGCACGGCGGCGCGATACCGATACCATACCGTGATACCTCCTATCACGAAAATGACGCATATGCCCAGCCCCATGAACAAAGTCACCAAATTCTCAAAGCTGATCCTCTGCCGCCCGCGAAGGGGGAGGAGGTTCACATCCAAAAATTCTGATCTTCGTTCCTCAATGGGTATGGAAAGTTTCGCACCTTGTTGGATAACTGACGCGGTCTGTTGTGATAATGGAAGAGGAGGGGGAGGGGTTGGCTGAGCGACGAACGTGGGTGGGGGGGGCGGAGCGGATAGCTCTTGCTTTTCTCCTTGCGCAACCTGAGAGGAAGAAGGTAATGAAATTTTATGACGGGTAAAAATCTTATGGAAAAATACTGCAAGGGGGTTTGGCCGCACGGCAAGAGGAGGAGGCGGCGGCGGCGGAAGCTTTACTTTAACTAAAGGCTTTTCCGGCTTAAGGAGAGGATGCTCTACAGAAGATGAGGGAGTTTTTTTTCGTGCGGGAAAATGTAACCTTTGGAGGAGAGTCTTTAATGACCATGGTACAGGCGCCACTCTTTTGGCGGCAGGATACGATAAATCAATCTCCCGCTTCACGGGGAGACGGCGGAGCGGTTTTTCTTTTTCTGACTGAGGAGAAAGAAAATCAATATCGTCGAACATGGAAACTTGAAAATCAAAATGCAAAATGCAAAACTCAAAATGAAGGTATTCCGTCCCGACTATCTAGTCGGGACTCCATAATTTTGACTTTTGATCTTTGACTTTTGCATTTTCATCATCCAATCTCTCTCATCGCCAATCCTATGGCGACCGCAAACCGTGGTCCGAGCTCTTCGAGCGCGGGACGAAGTTCTGTCGGATAAATCACCCGCGCCCAGGGATCACCCACAAATACTTTAATCGCGAGCAGACGCGAAAGATAATCAGAAAGGCCGGGGAGGAATGCAGACCCTCCCGTGAGAATAATCTTTGACACATGCCCTATGCCCTCTTGAGAACGGTAGAGATCAAAGCAATATTTCAATTCATTGATGATAGGGTTAATACTTGTCTCAATGGTCTTTAAGATTCCACCATCGCCTTGGCCGGTAAAACCGATGTCCCGTTTAAACTGTTCTGCGCGCATAGTATCCACCCCCAAGCTCCCTGCAATCATTTTGGTAATGGAAGTACCTCCCACATCCACACTCCTATTCAAAAGTGGTATCCCCTTTTCGACAATAATGATATTTGAGGTGAGCGCCCCAATGTCAACGATCATGATAGCGTTAGGGTCATTCCCCACGAGCGACCGCTCAAGCGCAAAAGATTCTGTCTCCAGCCCCACCAGTTCCAACCCTGCTTCTTTAAAGAGCGCCACATAGCGTTCAACTAAATTCTTAGGAGCTGCGGTAAGAAGAACTCTCACACTCCCTTGCTTTTCCTCGGGCTTTTGCGGCGTCTCCTTTTCTGGAGACGCGGGTACCTTTGATGCCGCCGGTGAAAGAAGGTGAGAAGGCGAGGGCGGGTTGCTTCCTTCCGGTAACATTTTCCAATCAATAACCATTTCATCAATTGGAAGCGGTACGATCTTCTTCGCTTCCCACTGTACGGCTTGCGCAAGGTCCTTTTTCGACATCTGTGGAAGACTCATAATAGAGCTAAAGACCGAGAAGTTTGGAAGGGCGGATACTGTTTTTTTCGTGGTGGTCTTTGCCTTCTCCAGCACTGCGTGAAGAAGGCCAATAACCTGTTTCCTCATCTCCTCGGAGCTCGCCTTCACAAGGTCAGTGGATTGCTCCACAAACCCATACGTGAATAAACGCGCCCGGCCATGTTCATTGCTCAATTCCACTACTTTAATATTCGCAGAGCTTATATCGACGCCCAAATAATGTTCTCGGCTCGCAAAGAATCCCATATGACAAATATGAATCCTCCCCCTGTCGCGTACGGCAGGCTCACTGGAAATGTATGAAAAAAGTATGTGTACCTTAAGAATTTATACATCCAAATTATAGCACAAATTGCTCTCTGTGTCTAAAAAGGGATTGGTACGTGCTCACTGATTGTGACTCAGGAAGCGAGGGAATCGCGATTTTTGAGGGCTCTCATCGTCCCGCGTGAGAATCGCGGCCCGAAAAAATCGTCGTACCCTGAGCGTATTGCCGCGATGGAGATGGTCAGTGAGCATTTACGGGATTGACTTATTCAAAAAAAACATCATAATAAGACCTATGAGAGAAGACTCTATCCTCAATAAATTTACGTCGCACTATCAACACGTGATAAGCATAGCACATCGCTTTGCGATGCATGCCCATACTCCCACCATCGAACCCATCCATATTTTATGGGGGTTGGCCAGTGAAGCCGGCTCGCTCGCGCATGAAATTCTCCAAAAAGCAGGTCTTCCCACTCCCTCTCTTCCGCAAGAAGAGATAAAAAATGTGACAGGATCTGTCTTTGCCCTCCCTCTTACCGACACGGTAAAAACGCTTATAAAAAAATCAGTGCTTGCCGCTTCCCATTATCGCCATAAATACATCGGCACAGAACACCTCCTCTTAGGGCTTCTCAATGTGAGAGATGCACGGGTCGAACGTGCCCTGCAGGAACATCACATTGATCTACGCCTGCTTAAAAAACAGGCAGTACTCGTCATGAAGTCTACCTCAAGGTTTCCTGACCTCACCCACGTAATCACCCATGATGAAATAGAAGAGGAGGAAGATATCCGAACCCACGCACCGAAGACAAAAACGCCCGCGCTTGATTTTTTTGCGAACGAGCTCACCTCTGACGCGACGCAGGCGCGCCTCGACCCAGTCGTGGGCCGCGCGAGAGAAATCAATCGCATCATCCACATCCTCTCCCGTAAGACAAAAAATAACCCCATTCTCCTCGGTGATCCGGGAGTTGGGAAAACGGCGATTGTCGAAGGCCTTGCCAAGCGTATCGGGGAAGGTAAGGTGCCAGACTTGCTCCTGCGCAAACGCATTTATAGCCTTGACCTGACGCTCCTCGTTGCGGGCACCATGTACCGCGGCGAGTTTGAATCGCGCATCAAACAGGTACTCGATGAAGTGCGCGCAGACCCCAATATCATCCTCTTTATTGATGAGATCCATAATATCATTGGCGCTGGGTCTGCCTCGGGATCGCTTGATGTGGCCAATATTTTGAAACCGGCGCTCGCACGAGGAGAAATACACTGTATCGGCGCGACGACCTATGAGGAATACAAACAGCACCTCGAAACTGACCCAGCCCTTGAACGCCGCTTCCAGGCGATACAGGTGAACGAGCCTTCAGTGGAGGAAGCCATAGAAATCCTCAAAGGGGTGAAAGCGTCGTACGAAGCGCATCACCACGTGAGTGTGGAGGACGATGCGCTTGTTGCGGCGGCTCAACTTTCCGCACAATACTTGCCTGAAAAACGCCTCCCTGACAAAGCAATTGACTTGATTGATGAAGCGGCTGCCATGAAACGTGTGCGCAGTCCAGGAAGCTCCTCCTTACGCGAACTGCGGAATAAAGAATCTGCACTCGAAAAGGTAAAGAGAGAAAAGGAAGAAGCGGTAAGAAAGGAAAATTTTCCCCTCGCTTTGAAGAAGAAAGAGGAGGAGAGAGCCCTTGCTGCCGCCATTGCGGAATTGCATAAAAATGAGCGGGAATACGAATCAGACGTCACGCGCTATGGGAACGTAAACCGAGACGACATTATCCATGTGCTTTCAGATATCACTGGCATCCCTTTAGGGAAAATTGAGGAGGAAGAGCGTGGGCATTTGGTAAACTTGGAAACACTTCTCCGTGAAAGGATTATCGGCCAGGAAGAAGTGCTCCATGAACTCGCAAGCTTTATCAGGCGTTCGCGCGCAGGGCTTGCGGGCGACACACGTCCTTTAGGTTCGTTTATGTTCCTCGGACCCTCGGGGGTGGGTAAAACAGAAACAGCAAAAGTGCTCGCGGAAGTCATGTCCCACGACCCCCAAGCCTTCATCCGCTTCGACATGTCAGAATTCAGCGAGAGTTTTAATATCTCAAAACTCATCGGCGCGCCTGCAGGATATGTGGGATACCGGGAAGGCGGAAAACTTACCGAACTCGTCAGGCGCAAACCCTTCTCAGTTATCCTCTTTGATGAAATCGAAAAAGCGCACCCTGATGTGTTTAATCTCTTCCTCTCTATCCTCGATGAAGGATTTGTTATGGACGCGGCGGGGCGGCGAGTGAATTTCCGTAATACTATCATTATCATGACTTCCAATATTGGACTCTCCTCCTTTAACGCAAGCGCGGCGTTGGGATTCTCATCTTCAGGTAATAAGGGCGGAGGATGGGAACAAACAAAATTACAAGTTATGGGCGAACTGCAGGAGCGGTTCCACGCGGAATTCTTAAACCGCATTGACCGCATCCTGATCTTCCGTCCCCTCACCATTGCGTCACTTACCTTAATCACAGAACAACAACTCCGCCAACTCCAGGCACAGTTAGCAAAACAATCCATTGTGCTGGAGTGGAATAAAAAGGGAGTCGATCTTATCACGAAGCTTTCCCAGAGTCCGACTGAGGGCGCAAGAAAAATATCTCGGGTTTTGAGGAAGGAGGTGGAAGATCCTGTGACTGATCTTCTGCTTACGCACAAAGTAAACGCCGGCGCAGTGATTCGCGTAGGGGTACGAAAAAACACTATCGTTATTGTGAACTCAAAAAAATAAATTCTCTTTGTGTCGATTGACAACCGCTCACTGCTCCGACATCTCACTTCCTTGAGTAAATCTTTTGCCTCTACGGCACTCAACCTCATCACTCCCCGCGAATGTTTCCACTGCGGGAGGGTGGGGGCGTGGCTCTGTGAGCGATGCACGGCGTCTTTCCCGCTTCTTCATCCCATTCCCTGTCCTCTCTGCCGGCGACCTACCACGCGAGGCAGCGCTCATAGTCAGTGCAGAAAAAAGTTGGGGCTGGAGGGATGCTTGTTGGCTGCCGATCTGTCCAATCGGATGTTGGAGCAACTGCTCTATGGGCTTAAATACCATGGGCTCCAATCAGCTGCCATGCTATGTGCACGCCTCCTTGCGCGCGTGCTCTCTGAATATACTCCACTCTCCGGACTCGCAGACCGCAACGCTGCAGTCCTCTGCCCTATTCCGCTCCATCCACAGCGTGCGCGGGAACGCGGCTATAACCAGGCAGACTTGATTAGTAACGCGCTCTCGTATGAACTCTCGCTTCCCACCAGAGCGCTCCTCACGCGCACGCGTGCGACCAGAGACCAAGTGAAATTAAACCGTGCGCAGCGGCTCCAGAACCTTACAGGCGCATTTGAGCCATATAAAAACGCAACACTGCAGGAAGAGGTGGTGTTTCTTGTTGACGACGTCGTTACCAGCGGTGCAACTATGCACGCGGCAGCATCCGCGCTGCGGACGCAATGGCCGCACCTCACCATCTGGGGGCTCGCAGTAGCCTACCACGCACGTATTGAAAAGTAACCATTCAGTGTTTCCCGGAACGCGAAGAGAATCGCGATTTTTGAGGGCTCTCATCGTCCCGCGTGAGAATCGCGGAGAAGAAAAAACGTCGTACGCTGAGCGTTCTGCCGTTGATAGGGGAAATGTTTGGGAAGAGGTGAATACTTACATTGAAAAAACTTGATAATTCTGGTCATTTCTCGTATCCTTCACTCATGGGAAGATATTAAGGAGAGGTGGCTGATCCAGCGTAGCAGGACCCAATCCGCACTTTTATGGAAGGGTGGCTGAGTGGCCGAAAGCGGCGCCGTGCTAAGGCGTTAGGGATGAAAGTCCCTCGTGAGTTCGAATCTCACCCCTTCCGAATGAGTACAACGAATGAGGAGAGAGCGAGCCAACTGCTTGGCTCGCGTGGTGGATTCGAACGCCAGAGCGATGTGCGACGAGCTCAAGAGGCGAGGAGCGCCGCGAGGCGGTGGCTCACCCGAGGAGGCGGAAGCCGACGAGAGGTGAAGCCGAATCTCACCCCTTCCGAATCATCAAAATCTACTCGCACAAATCCAGGAGGGGTCGCATAGCGGTTTAGTGCACCGGTCTTGAAAACCGGAGTACCGCAAGGTACCGTGAGTTCGAATCTCACCCCCTCCGAATAATTAACAATCTTACACATTGCTCTATGCCTGATAACAACCCCGCCTTCTCCTATCCCCTCGCGTGGTCCTTCCCAGAATACCCAAAACATGAGAGGAGCGTAGTGTGGTTCATTTTCGCTCTCCTCATCGGCGGCGGTCTCTTTGCATTCGCGCTTCTTTCGGCAAACTACTTATTTGCGAGCATTATTATCTTCATCGCCCTCATCATTGCGCTCCAACACTTCCGCCGCCCCCTTACGATTGACTTTTCCATCACGGAAGATGGCATCGCACTTGCAGGGAAACAGGTGCCCTGGAAAGACATCAAATCCTTTTGGATGATCTATGAACCGCCGGAGATAAAAATGCTCTATTTTACCTTCAAAGGATTCCGCCCAACTTTGAAAATCCCACTCATAGACCAAAACCCACTCCACATCCGCGAAGCACTGAGCCCTTATGTGGAAGAAGATCTGGAAAAAGAAAACGAATCATTTTCAGACGCGGTGGGAAGGATGTTTAAGCTCTAGCGAGCTTAAATCCCAAGTTCAAAATTCCAATGTCAAATTCGATATTTGAACTTTGGATTTTATTTGACATTTGACATTGGGATTTGGGATTTTCCAAGATGTGCCCTTGTCGTTCAACGGACCCCGCACGAGAGCTCACTTTGTTCGCACAGTACGGGGCAAGTAGGACACAGGATTGCGCCTGCCCGCCATCACTTAAGCCACTATAGTTCAACGGGTAGAACGCGAGATTGCGGATCTCATGATCCAAGCCCGCCCCGCATCAACACCACGCCCTTGTCGTTCAACGGATAGGACACAGGATTGCGGATCCTGTAATCGAGGTTCGATTCCTCGCAAGGGCAATTGGTGCGGGGTGAAATTCCCCGCGGCGGCAATGGCACTTTGAAACCCTATAAATGGGTTTCGTTTTGTTAAGTTGATATTTTCTCATAAGACCATCATACTAATATCATGCACGCAATGACGCTCTCCCCACCTCTTACCGAGCTCGGACTAATGGGGAAACGGCTCGCTTCCCGATTACGAAAACTCGGTATCGCAACCATCGAACACCTGCTCTATCACTTTCCATTCCGCTACGAAGACTGGTCGCGAGTGGCGCCCATAAAAAATCTCACCCCAGGAATGCAGGCCACGGTGAGCGCGACGGTACAAACGATTTCATTCCGCCCGGGGAGGTGGAGGATAAAACCAGCAACAGAAGCGCTCCTTAAGGACCAAAACGGCGACTCTATTCGTGCCGTCTGGTTCAACGCACCCTACTTAGTAAAAACGCTTCCCCCCGGCACCGCGCTCTTGCTTTCGGGGAAAATTGATCGCGCAGGCAACGCGCTCCGGCTCACCCATCCCATGTGGGAAAAAAGCACAACCCAGGCGCCGACGCACACGGCGCGATTGGTTCCTATTTACCATACGACTGCTACGCTTTCCCAGAAACAAATCCGTGCGCTTATCTCTATTGCGCTGAAACGTGTCTCCGCGATTCCTGATTCGCTGCCTTCATGGATAAGGGCGAGTGCTAAACTCATACCCCTTGACCAGGCGCTGCGCACCATCCACTTCCCTTCCTCATGGGCGAATTTAAGCGCCGCACAAACTCGTCTCAAATTTGATGAATTGTTCTTCCTGCAGCTGCGCGGCGCGCTTGCCCGGCACGAGCTTACCACGCTCAGGAGTATTTCTATTCCATTCAATGAATCATTGACGCGATCCTTTGTCGCCCGCCTCCCTTTCAAACTCACCACCGCGCAGCGCAAGGCAACGTGGGAAATTATCAAAGACCTTGGGAAAGATGCCCCAATGAACCGCCTCTTGGAAGGCGATGTGGGATCGGGAAAAACAGTGGCCGCAGCGATCGCTGCCCTCAACGTGGTCGCAGGCGGTTTTCAGGTGGCCTACCTTGCGCCCACGGCTATCCTCGCGGCACAACAATTCGAGACGTTTTGCCGGCTCTTCACCCACCCATCCCCCCCTTGCCAAGGGGGGGGCAAAAGGGGGGTATCTTTCACGATCGCGCTCATCACGCAAGGCGATATACGCCTTCGGCAAATCCAAAATCCAAAGCTTGTCCCGAGCCAAGTCGCGGGATCCAAAATCCAAAATGATGGAAACTACGAAAAAATATCCAAACATGAGTTGGCGATATACCTGCAACAAGGGAAAATCAATATCGCCATCGGCACGCACGCCTTGCTTTCTGAATACGTGCAATTCAATAACCTCGCGCTGGTCATTGTGGACGAACAACATAGATTCGGAGTCAAGCAACGCCATGCGTTGCTTCGCGGATCAACGCAGATAGACACGCAGGTCAACGCAGATGGTGCATTTACGCCACATTTGCTTTCGATGACGGCAACGCCTATCCCGCGCTCGCTCGCCTTGGTCGCCTACGCTGACCTAGATCTCTCTATCATCAACGAACGCCCTTTGGGCCGCGCGCCGATCACGACAAAAATCATTCCCGCTGAATACCGTAAAGACGCCTACGAGCTCATCCATCAAGAACTCGCCGCTGGTCATCAGGCATTCATCATCTGTCCGCTCATTGATCCTTCTGACTCTTTGGGCGTGAAATCGGTAAAGGAGGAATCAGAGCGGCTGCAGAGGGAACACTTCCCCCATGCGAAACTTGCCGCGCTCCACGGCCGCATGGCGCCGCAAAAGAAAGATGCGATTATGAAAGACTTCGCAGAAGGAAAGATCCAGGTGCTGGTATCCACACCCGTGGTTGAAGTGGGTATTGACGTGCCAAATGCCACGGTCATTCTCATTGAGAGTGCGGAACGCTTTGGACTTGCTCAGCTCCACCAGCTCCGCGGCCGGGTGGGAAGAAGCACCTATCCCTCGTGGTGCCTGCTCGCGACCGACACCGAACAGGAAGAAGCCCTCAAACGCCTCCATGCAGTCGTTACGTCCCGCGATGGATTTGCGCTCGCTGAAATTGACCTTGCAATGCGCGGGCCTGGCGAGGTGTATGGCACAGAGCAATCAGGTTTTCTCGACACGCTAAAAATCGCCAAACTCACTGATGTAATTATCCTTAAACAATCAAAAGACGCAGTGGACAGGCTTCTGTCACAAGATCCATGCCTTGAACGGCATCCGGCACTGCAAAAACAGCTCGCAACGCTAGAACAAACCCTCCATCTTGAATGACTCCGTATAACCACATTTTACCTGCTTCACGCCATCCCGTACTGGACTTCACGTGATCCAGCAGAAAGGGATCACTTATTGACGATCGTCAATTGTTGATCCCTCTGCCGCCCAAACCGTGTCAACACCCCAATCATCCAATCTTGGTTTGATAAAAGCACGTCACACTTTTTGTCATGTTCGGAAATTTTCTCATTCATCTCCATTACACTCTTATGGGTATTCACAACAACTCCCAATACCCGCTGAAGCGTCTCATCCATTTTCTTTAATTGGTCATTCTCCATAGTATTTTTCAAGTATCCCCATTGTATCATAGATCATCCCTACGTCTCCAAGGCATGATGCCCTCCCACCGTCCTTCCAATCTGCAAGATTGAACTAATGATGTAGAATAGTGTGCTTTGCCCTGTAATGCTCTCAAGAGATTCTATGGGGCTTTGCGCTCCTGCCCTGAGCAATCAGTGCATTTTGAATAAACTATAAAAGTCAAATCTGCAGACTAAATTCCGTCAAAGCTTTTTTCACAATTTTATCACTCACCTTAAAGCCGGGCAGATATTCAACTTCTTCCTCATAATTTATACCTTCAAAGTAGGCAAGTTGGCCCCTAAAAAGCTTTTCATTGAATCCGTCAAAGATCTCGCGACTCCTTCGAGAAATTTCACTCACGGAAAAATAATCTTTAAGAATAAAATACAAATCCACGTAATCTTTCCATTTGGCTCTCTGCCCCAGAGCAAAGGCCTTCATGGCGGAGAGAGTAAGGAGATCGGGCATTTTTAAATTATCACCAAGACTTTTAGGGCAGGAAATTGTATATGGGTAATGAAAAAAAGTAAATTTCACGCCCTGAACGATAAGCGTAAGTTCGCCAAGCTTGTTAACGATTATTTCATCCGGAGCGGCCAAAGAAAGAATCTTGTTTAAAATGCTCTGATTGCCAAATTTTTCTTTAGAAAAAAGATCAAAATCTATTGACCGGCGGTGTCCGAGATGAAGAGCGATCGCGGTGCCCCCAACCAGATAAAAATTTTTTGAAAACATTCTCACTAACGGCAAAAGTTTATTTTGTTCGCTAGTGAAAATTTCTTTATGTATTTTTATCATATTTATCGAAATATAACTGAAAATAATGTTTGATTTCGGGACGATAATTCTGTCTGCCAAACTTGTCTGGGGTTGATTTCTCGCGAAAAATCCGCGCGGCTTTTTTAATGCCTAATATCTTTATCACCTTCTGCACATCGTCCCAATCACCGTAATTTAAAACTGCTTCCAGAATAGCCGCATCTGAAAGCCCGTCATAATTCCTTGTGGACCATACCAGATATGGTCTCGTTTTGATAAATGTTTGCAGTGTCATAATCTCAATAAAGGAAACCGCCCCATCCCCTCCTTAGTAAGGAGGGGACACGCGAGAGGGAGGTCTCCGTCATACGACGAAACAAGAATTACCGCGCTCCATGACTTAGTGACTCAATGACTCAACACCCGCCGCCTCACCGCATTCGCGTGCATGGTAGCGTGCTCTGCACTCCTCCCCCTGAGCAATCAGTGCATTTTGAGTAAACCTTAATAACACGTTCCACTTTGGCTTCCCCCATCACACTGACATACACCAGAACAACAGTTATCTGTTTCGACCAATTCTGTATAAATCTGACCGGGGAACCGAACTCGGCATGTAGGGGTGCACACTGCACCTGGTTGCTTCCAAGGCGTAGAGCGGAATTCCGGTTTCAGTTCACACGTTCCGAGTTGGCTACTAACAGCAACACAGGTATAACACGATCGACACTCAGCTAAACTCGCCAGTCCAGATGTAACGCATGCACCATGCGGCTCCACAAGGCACTGATGAGGTATGATAGATTGATCGCATATCAATGGAAGATTGGCGAGAAATGTAGTACCGTCATAAGCGGGAAACATCGCACAATCACTGTTATTTTTACACTCTGTTCCGGGTTGTTTCCAGTCACATAAACCACGCCCGTCTGGCCCACCAGTGGTAAAATGTGTACATAAATTATAACTTGGATCACGTTTCTGGCAATCCGCAACCGTATTACACCCCTCCTCACACTTCGCTATGTCGTGACTATATTTATGGCATACGCAGGGCTTGCTTGCACACTCATTGCATGGCGTGCCTGATTCTTTAAATCCTATAGGGACGCCCTCTTCATTCGTAAGAACGCACGTATCAGCCGATGTACCGGTAAGGGGCGAGACTTTTGCAGGAGTCGCGCACTTTTCAGCCTGTGCGTCCTTTCCCCCTTCTTTGTATTTCCTGCACGGCGTAATCCACCACGCGTCGTTTGAAAAAATGGTGGCAGGCTTGCCTTCAGTGGGTATGCCTTTAAGTGAAATAATGACCCAGTTAGGCCACACCCATGCGGCAAGCAGGATGATGAAGAGCCCCACCACTGTGCCGCTTATCATCTTTTTCCCGTGCTCCACTGCCTCTGCTTTGCCTTGGGAAATCAAGAGCTGAAATCCTCCATACACAAGCAACGCAAGGGCAATGGCGCCAGAAAGCGACAACAAAAACCGCATGCCCTTGCTTGCCATGAGCAAAAGGTCGCAGATTGAACACGCGCCGCAGTCGAAGCAATCCCGCGCCACCACTTTGTCGGAGAAGAAACTGAAGGCGTGGACGGGAAGCGCGGAAAACGCGAAGAAGCTGAGTACGAATACAAGGATTATTATATGTAAGAAGCGATAACGCGACATAATTTTCCAAGTTACCACAAATCCAAAACCAAAAATCCAAACACTAAAATGATATCTGTTAATCCAAAATTACCGATGGCCTTTCAACGAAATCCTTTTTGAATTGTTCTCTATCATTTTGGATTTTGGGGTTTGGATTTTGGATTGGCATAGGAACAGTGGAGGTCTGACATTTGAGTTAATAATTCATTCCATGTGAAATCGTGTAGTAATAATACAAGGGTGATAGAAGAAGAGAGGTTAGTAGGGCAGCTATTCCTACGGCGGCATCGGCCCTATCGTCCATCATCAGCATCTCCTGAATTATTCTTCGGACAATTCTTGGTCTGATTGATATCATATACGCCCGGCGCGCAGCATGCTGATCGGTGAGTTCCGAGGTCGTTGCCTGATTCAAAATGCCACCATTCCTCACAGAATCTATCGAAACCCACTTCGTTCATCTTCGCCTGGAATTCCTTGACGACGGGGCCTGTGGGCGGAGTGCCGTCGGGCGGAGCGTAATTTCTGTTAAGCATATTGCACGCAGCGTCATTTGTTACCCCTGAAGGGAGACTGCCCTGACTTACTTCAAGACACACATCTACCGCAAATCCTGTCTGGTGAGGGGCGTCACATGAGGGTGTCGCCGCTTTCGCGCAGCCTGAACATTTATACGGACAGCTCACAGGTGTCGTAGCCACGCTGTAATCATAACATCCCCTTAATCCTGTCTGATTTGCCATGGTGCGGTACGCAGACATGATGACAAGGGTGAATTTCACTTTCTCATTTTTCCAACTATTCTCTCCTTTAAGCCAATTTTCGAGCTTTTTATTATTAAGCATAGCTATCACTTGAGCCATAAGTCGCGGCGGCTGTTCCACAGCACCTGGATTATTATTAACAACGATAGACTTATTTGTGAACACCGTAGGATCTGCAATCGACAAAAAATTGGACGATGATACGGTCTTAGTGCACTCTTGCGGACCGAAATTGATATCGATGTTTGCCGCTTGTGATTCTACATCTTCCAGAGTGCTCAATGCCGTGTCAAACTCCACAAGGCGCGGGTTGATGGTGTAGAAGAGCAAGTATGAGGTGAGCGCAATGATGAAGCCGACAATGGCGCTCATAATGGATGATTTTGCTTCCGTGATCTTTTCCGGTGACCCGCCTGCCATCAAATACTTGAATCCCCCAATCATGATGCCAATGACTGCCAAGAGGCCGATGGAGGCAATGAGGAAATAATAGATGCCGGCAATATACTCGCCTATGGTTTTGCTATCCAAAGGAACCGGCTTCCCTGAAATAAAGCCCGTGCCTGGAATTGACACCTGGGGTTTAAATTGAATGGGATCACGCTTGGAAGGCGGCACATAGACCTGCATCTTGTCACCAACAGGCGCAAACGCCTGCACTGATTGTTTTACGTCAGGACACGATGCTGCAGCACAATCACCACTGTTTTGGTACGTGCACGCATAATACACGCCGTTTTGGGTTTTGATGCCGGTGACGCTAATCTTATTTCCTCCAACCTTGGGCTGAGGAGAGAGCGGTGCGAGATATTTAAAAGTCACTGGCCCATCGCATGCATCGGGACTAAGTGTTGGATAACAGACGTTCTGTAAGTAATCTTCCTTCTTTATACCTGTCGGCTGCTTATCATTTATCTTACACACGCAACACTGCGCATGGGCGGGAAGCGGAAAAAAATATGCACCAATCACCAAGAGTCCTGTAAGAAAGGTATATACTCTTTTACCAATTTGGTTATGATGCATAAACATGGACAAGCTCAAAACTCAAATCTCAAAACGCAAAACCATAACTCAAAACCCATTAGCTTTGAGTTCTAAGATGTGGATTTGAGTTTTGAGTTCTGACATTTGAGTTATAGTTTAATCAATCTCTCAATCTCCTCCGTTGTGATTCCTCCCGTTAATCTGTACTCTCCTACAAACAAAGTAGGTATCCCTTCAATATCCAACGCCTGCGCCTCCTCCATGCCTTGGTTTACGAGATCCGTTGTTGCGCGCTCTTCCACGCAGCGGTTGAATTCATTTAGATCTAGCCCAAGCTCTGTAATAATTGTACCATAATTTTGGGTTTTGGGTTTTGGGTTTTGGATTTCCACAATTGCCTCATGAAATTCCCAGAATTTCCCCTGGTTTTGGGCGCAGCGAGCAGCAAGCGCCGCAGGGCGGGAATCAGGGTTTAAGGGATTGGGGAAGTCCTTCCACACTAGATACGCGGATGGTCGCAGATAAGACGCAGATGAACGCAGATCAGTTGACGCAGATCTACGCAGATCGTCACGCGTGGAATTATCGCGGATATACGCGGATACTTGTGTGACCGCATTGCGGCATGTTTGGCTAAGGTGGTCGCAAAACAGCACCATTGCTACCTCACCCTCTCCCCATGTCGGATCAGTGGGCAGGATGGTGGGCGTGTAAGGCGTATCTTCGCGCAAAGGAGCAGAAGGTCTGACCAAGGTGATGAGAGGATCGCGAAAGGTGCCCTGTGAAATATTGTCGGAGATAGGGTAGTCAGAGACAACCCCCCGTAGTAGAACTGATTCACTACGGGGCAAGTCTGACGCTATATTATATGAGGTAATAAAGCCAACCGCACTGCTGCCAAACGCAAGCGCGCCAAGACCGAGGGTGGCGAGGGAGAATAAAATAATAGTGAATGTATGCGAGGGTAGTTTCATAACTAAATGAGCACAAATCCAAATCCCAAAATAAGAGAAGTAACTCAAAACTCAAATCTCATAACTCAAAACCATAACGTAAAAACGATAAATCCCAAATCCCAATATCAAATTTCCAATAAAATCTCAAATCACAACTAACTTTTAGATCTACTTCCGCTTAAAATTGAAGAAAATATAAAGACGAACTCCTGCGCTTCTTTCCACAAGACACGACATTGCGGTTGCGTTACTGGATTCGCCTTGGCAACCATGCGAAACCAATGCATACTTTCTTTTGCTTCTTTTCGCGCAATACCGATCTTGTGTTCGAAATCCTTCTTTGACTCTGCCGCGTCTGCCTCCATATAGTTGGCGCCAATACTCGTCGCAGCCCGAATAAGTTGGCTAATGAGAGGTGAATTGAGTGCGTTTCGTTCTAATCCTTGCACAAAGGTAATCACGTTCTCTCCAAATCTTGCCGTACGCTCTATGAGGTCATATGTTTTTGTATTTGGGCTTGGGATTTTATTTGACATTGGGATTTTGAAATTGGGATTTACCCGCTGGTTCTGACATTTGAGTTCTCCTATGTGGGTATGACGTTCATCTCTATAAAGTTACTCTCCTTAAACACATCTCATTTTAATCTTACTCGAAACACTTTCTCAAACGTCTCCAGGAAAAGTGAGGAGCTGTCCTGCGTAAGGTAGAGCTTACTCACGTCTTTCACGGTTTGCAGTCCTTCTTCCACTGGCACGGCAATGCGGTGGTTGATGCCGCTGCCCAAGTCTGTCCGCCACAGGCTGTAGACGATGTTGCGCGCGGCATCCGGCACAAGCCCCGCACCAGGCGGGAGCTCGTCAGGCACGGCGCAATACACCGTCATGCTGTCTGCACCAAACGCGCAGCGATCTACCCACGTCGACAATCCCAATGCGTATTGACGCTGACCTGTCCGCTCTCCCCCAACGTCTGCCACCCACACCACAGGGATATACCCAGCGCTTGCAAGCACCGTGGAGTAGAGCATGCGCCTGCCGTCCGGAGACCAGATGCCGGAGAATTGCGACCCTTCCACTTCAAGCGACTTGAAATTCTCTCCCTGCATGCCGATGAAAAATATCTCTTCGCGGTCGATGCCAGAGGGCTTTCGGTACGTGGCAACGACTTTGTAGTCAGGCGACCACTGGGGATCCACGAGCATCCCGCGGTCGCCGGTTGCCTGCACTGCTTTTGCGCCAGTCCCGTCCACATTGGAAACCACGACCCAGTTATCGCGCACGTCTCCGGTCTCTAATTTATAGGATAGAGCCCCCCCGTCTTGCCTGAAAGAGGGCGCCGTCAAGTCCCGCGGCAGCACCGCGCTCTTTTTGGTCGTGAAGTCGTAGTACACGTTCGAGCCGTCCTCATACTCAAGGATCGCGCTGTCCCCTTGCGGCGCCCATACGACATCTGCAACGCCAGGGAAGGACTCATTAGAAAGCAGACGCTTTCCTGTCCCGTCAGCGCTTACGCGGTAAAATTTGGTATCAGTTGGATTGTAATAACTCAAACCCCCGCTAGGACTCACGTCAATGTTCATAGGGAACCCTTCCACAACCGCTTCCGCGCGCGTTTCTCTTCCGCGCGCCACGTCATCAACCACGGGCTGATAACCGGTACCTAAAGGCTGACCAGCAGTTTCTCCTCCGCGCTCAATCGGCAGTCCTCCCTCTGTAGGCCCTCGCACCTGCCCGCCTCTCCCTTCCTCGGCACCCGGCAAAGCGCCCACGCCGCCCCCTTCCCGCGGCGCGACGCCGGGTACGCTAAACAAACCAAACCGCCAGCCGATGAAAATAATGATTGCGGCGGTGCCGATGACCCCAAACATGATGAGGCCGATGCCGATTAAAAATCTGACATTGAAACGTGGTAACATAGTAAATCAAACACAAAATTACTAACTGTAAGATATAAACTCAAAACTTAAATCTCAAAGCGCAAAACTATAACGCAAAACTAAAAAGCTTTGAGATTTGAGATATGGATTTGAGATTTGAGTTCTGACATTTGAGTTATGCTGTTGCGGTTTGAAATTCTCGTTGGCATTTGAACTTTGATCTTTGGCATTTTCAATTAGCCGGGCAACTCCTTCTTCTCCTCCAGAGAGGACGGCTTGGTTTCCACTTCTGATCGGAAATAAATGTAGAGCACCGAAAAAGTCCAGATGGGGATAAAGCCAAGCCCCGGAATCATCTCTAAAAGGGCAGGCCCCAGTGAGCGGACAAGGCGCGTCGCGAAAGAGAGATTGTTCTTCCCCAACATCGCCCAAAACGTCAACCCGATCAAAGCGTCCACGATCCAATCAAGCCATGAGGCAAGCTCCAAGGTACCTACGTCCAGACAATCCTTAAACACTGCCATGCCGATGAGAATGAGCCACACCATGAATGAATGCGGCCGCGCCTGTATTCCATGCAATTTCTTCGGCCTTTTCTTAAATTTATCCCACGCGCCTTTTACGTTTCCCTTCATTAAATTTTTCTTCCATTCATTACGCTGCTGGTCATTCATTCGCTTAAACGCCGCTTCGCGTTCTGCTACACGGCTCATGGCGCCCGCGACGCCTTGGGGGCTCTTCGCCATGGCTCCGAAAGAATTTGCTAAAGGGCCTCCCCCCATCATTTTTGTCATACCCTTCCCCATTCTTCCCGCCGTCTTTCCAATACCAGCCATATGTTTCTCGTTCTGCTTCTGCCGCGCCAACTCATGCACATACTGCTGCTGTTGACGCGCGGCATCATGCTCTGCCTGACGCTGGCGAATTTTATCCAGAAACCCCTGCTTCTCACCCTCCGGTGGACGTTGTCCCGTCGCGCTATAGCTTCGGTCCCCTCGATCCTTTGCCTGCATCACACCTCCTGCGCCTACCTGTCCTTGCTTGTACAAATTCTTCAATTCCTTCTTTCTATCCTTGCTGGGGATGTTTGGTTGTGCTTCCGTAGCGGGCATATAGATCTGCGAGATAATTCAAAGGTCAAAAATCAAAACTTAAAATTGCAACTTAAAATCCAAAAGTTTTAACTTTTAACTTGAACCTTTGACTTTTGCCTTTTGAATTTTGACTTATGGTTCAGCTTTCTCCGGGCGCCAGTACGCGCCACTCACCTTCCACATCCCCTCCTCCTTAGCCATGCGCACTTCCAGCTCCTGATACCACACCCGCATATTTCCTCCAAGACCATGCGATTCCACGCGCTGGGTATTGACTATAAAAGTCGCCAAATCCTGGTTTGGGTTGAATTCATGCTCCTTCACGCTCAACGCTTTCGTGCGCACGCCAAGATAAAGGGTACGATCTGCCCCTGTTACGCCTTGCGCGCGCTCCTGCGTGAGGGCAAACGCTTGCATGCCTTTAGTCATGAAGGGTATGATGGTCTGTGCATGAAAAACGTCCTGCTGGTTTGAATAACTTCCCCATCGTTCTGCAAATACGAGCGCAAGCTGGGTGAGGTCGCTGTGAAGCTGCGCCTGTGGGTCGAGAGGTAGGGATGCTTTGGGTGTGGCAGGATTGGCGCGCGGCTGATTTTGCGGCGGCGCAGTAGGTTGTGGGGGGGTGGCAGCGGCTGGCTGCTGCTGCACTGACTCGATTAACGTTTTCGTATCCGTAGAGAGAGGCGCGCGCGTCCTGCGGAGTGCAAAAAAGTACGCGAACGCGGCGAGAAGAAGAATGCCGGAAAATATTAACAATAATCTTATACGAGAACTCATAAGCACTTACTAATCCAAATCCCAAAAACCAAACGAAGAAATAACAACTCAAAACTCAAATCTCAGAACTCAAAGCCATAACGTAGAACTTAGAACTTCTTTTTGCCTTTCATGGTAAGGAGGCTCGCACTGATCATCTTGCTCAACTGCTCTGCCTCGTCTAATAACGGGGTGATTGTTTCCTTGGTAGATAACTTACTGTCGCGCAACAGACAAAACCAGTAGAGGGTCTCATTGCAGCTTTTAAGGGAAATTTCGTAATACTTAATGAACTCTCTTTTGGAACTTGAGGATTTCGCTTCTACGAGATTGGCGCCTATCGAGGTGGCTGATCGCAAGAGCTGGTCGGTGAAAATCGCGTAGATTCTGTCATGAGGAAAATCCTTAACTAACATGATGACATCCAATGAAAACCGATAGGCACGGTACTTCACATGAGCTTTGAGATCTGAGCTGTGGTTTTGAGATTTGAGTTCTGACATTTGAGTTGATAATCTTGAATTGTTCTTTATCATTTTGCATTTTGGGATTTGGATTTTGGATTAGGGTTATTGCTGTTGTGTTGCTGTTTGCGCCCCTCCCGCAGCAGAGGGCGCCCCTTCCTGCTCCATCGTCTGGTCGAACTGGCGTTTGGCTTCCTCAATCTCCAAAAGCTGCCGAGGATCTGACGTGATGATCTGGTCCTCGGTGTAGGACGCAACCACCTTGATGGCCGCGTGCTTATTGCCCGCGAAGAAAATACCCTCTCCCACCCCGCTCTCGAGAAGCAGATACCGCTCCCCTTGCGTGAGGAGGAACACTTTTGCCACCGCGTCAATGGCAGAAGGCGACTGGCGCAAGAGTATCTGGAGCCCGGAATTGTTCACAATCGCCTGCCCATAAGGGGATCCCAAGAAGTCATTCACATCCTGCGTAATGGTGGAGAGGCCCAGGTAGTATTTGCGGCAGCGCTTTGCGAGGGCGTAGATGAATTTTGCAGAATCCTCGTGCTGCATAAGCCACCATGCCTCGTCAATGACAAGGATGCGTTTTTTAATGCTTGAGCGCACCACGTTCCAGATGAAATTGATGATGGTGTAGATTGCCATTGGACGGAGCTCGTCTTCCAAATCGCGCACCGAGAATACGACCAGCTGGTTATTGAGGTTAATGTTCGTGCGGTTATTGAGGAGCCCTGCAAACGTACCTTCAGTGTATTTTTTAAGTCGCAGCGCGATATCGTCGCCGCCTTCCATGCCGCGCAGGATATCCTCAAGGTCAGAGAGCACCGGCATTTCCGCGTGCGAAAGGTCCGAAGAGGGGGTAATGTCTTTCTTGGCGTAGGTCTCAAGGATGGCGCGGTCGAGGAGCGAGTCCTCTTGGTGCGTGAGCTCCCCGATCATAATCCGGGTAAGCCCTTTGAGGGTAATCACCGCGGAGCGGATGATATCGCCTGCCTTCGTGTCTTCCCCAACGGCACGGGGCAGGTCAAACGGGTTGATTTTGCTGTCAGAATTCAAGGATATGTTAATATAGGTGCCGCCCACCGCTTGCGCGAGGTATTGGTACTCGCGCTCCGGATCAATGATGATGACTTCCGTGCCGAACATGAGCGAGCGAAGGATCTCAAGCTTGATGGCATACGACTTGCCTGCGCCCGAGGTGGCAAACACCACCATGTTCGCATTTGGGAGCGAGAAACGGTCAAAAAGGACCAGGGAATTATTGTGGCGGTTGATGCCATAGAGCACCCCATGGTCGCTTGAGAGCTCCGCGGAAACAAAAGGGAATGACGATGCGGCAGGGGACGTATTCATGTTGAAACTTACCCCCAGCTCATCAATGCCAAGGGGAAGCGTTGAATTGAACCCCTGCTCTGACTGCCAGGTGGCGCGCCGCGTAAACACGAGCTTTGATCCAATGAGGCTCTCCACCCGTTCAGTAAGCTTATTAAGCTCCTTAATGTCCGATGCGTACAAAGTAAGGTACAATGCACATTGGAAGAAGTGCTCTACCCCTTGAGTAATGTCATCACGCAGCTTTTCAATGTCTTGAAGGGCGGTCTCGCGTACCGGGTCGCGCGGAGCTCCTTTTTCCCGGTCTGCGGCAAGCTGCGCTTCCAGCACGCCTACTTTGTTCCTTAATTGCTTTAAGATGATTTCAGGATCAATGGGGTAAAAAAACATTCCCACGTCAAAGGTGGCGCTTAAGTCAATGATCGGCTCAAACCATCCAACCGACACATAGCGAGGATAGGTGACCACGAACATCGTGCGCAGGAACATCCCCCCCAGTTCCAGATGGTCTGGCTGCACCCGAAGGGAAGAGGGCGCGATGAAGTCGCGGATGGACACTACCCCTTCCCGGTAGACTTTTTCCGCGCGCAGGAGCTCTTCTGAAGGAAGAGCGCCCTTTTCCACCCGCGCCGCCTCTCCTTGCGCTCTTGATACCGCTGAAGGAGCCTTTGGGGCGGACGATTTTTTCTTTAAGAAGTTGAACATGAACTTTAATGTAAACCCCAAAATCCAAAAACCAAAATGATAATCAAGAATTTATAAATTTTGGGCTATCATTTTGCATTTTGGGATTTGGATTTTAAATTAGTACCGTTATTCTTCCACCTCCATCTTCTCCATCGCGGGCGCTCTTTCGCTCACCATCACCTCTGGATTGTAGGTCGCATAGAGAAGTTCTATAAGCGACTGGGTATCAAGCTCCACCGCATTCAAACCCATCGCCTGCAGGCCGCCTCGCAGGTGCGCCACATTCCTATCAAGTGATAAGCGGTACTGCCGGAATTTCTCTTCCTTCATTTTAATAAGTTTGGTAAGTGAGAATGTTTCGGAGAGTCTGGTAACGAGACTCTTCTGTTTATCAGAAACCGGATTATAGGGAACCGCGACATAGAACCGCTTCGACACAATATCGCCAAGGCTCACGAGCTCCGTAATGAATTGCCGGTAATCTGCCATCTGAATGCGGAGAAGGTCATTGGACTGCTCCCGTTCGCGCTGTTTCAGGTCGTCAAGGTACGTATCAATGAGAAAGCGGCGCGACTGAATGATGATTTGCACGGAAAAGGAAAGTGAATTGAGAAACGAAATGTATCCCTGGACCGTGGCCGCCTGCTCTTCGGGAGATTTGAGCGCAAAGTTCACTGAGGACACGAGGAGTACTGCGCGGAGGCTCCCATCCTTGAGGATAATCGTATTATCACGAACCTCCGCAATCGGCAAATACCGCTGGGTTGATGGCGGATGAGTCTTTTTCTTACTGACGCCTGGTTGGATGGACATACCTTCCTTAATGTAAAAACCAAAATCCAAAAATCAAAATGATAGATGATAATCCAAAATATTTGAGGTTATCGTCCCGAAGGGACTCTTTCATTTTGGATTTTGGGATTTGCATTTTGCATTATTTATCTTGCTCTGCCTCATACACCCCTCCCGTATCCACTTCAAGCGCAAGCTCCGCAAGACGGGCGTGACTAAAGCGTCGATGAGGCTGTTCAAGTACGGCAGATACCTCCTCGCCCTGCATGGTCGCTTCAAGACTCTCCGCATCAGATTTGCTCCACACCCGCAATGAGGGTTTCATCCCGAGCTGAAACACAGAAAGAAGAAAATGATGAAAATACCTTCCATTTACTTTATAAAAGCCAAAGAGCCCCACCAGTCCAAACGTGACGAGCGCAATGAGGATAAACAGAGAGATGTCAAACAGCTTGTAGCATATCACAAGGAAGAGGCCGGCCACGATCATTATGATGAACTGCCGCGTGGTAATCGGCCCTAAGATTTTATCTTCCACATCGATAAATTGTGGCACGACGAATTGATCCATACCTTCCTTAATGTAAACTCCAAAATTCAAAACCCAAAATGATATATTATAATTTAAAATATTTGAGGGGATCGTCCCGACCGCGTCGGGACACCTTCATTTTGATTTTTAGGATTTGATTTTTGCATTACTACTAGTATGCCAGTTTTCGGTTGATGTCCGCAATAGCGTCAAATTCATCTTTGGTAAACACCGGATGCTTTTTCTTCACGTGCTCCTCGATCACGTGCGCCACGTCCATCCCTTTCTCGAGGCTTTCTGCGCCGACCACCAGATACAGCTGATGCAAGGGTGATGATTTCCAGGCGAGCACTCCCTCGTTTCTCTTCAAAAGCGATTCATCAGCGAGCAATTCTATTTTTTCCACCACCTTTGCGGCCATCATGGGCGCCGTGGCGCCTAAACGACGGAAATCTTCAATCGTCATAGTTTTGAGTTCGTCAATTGGCCCCATCACCCTCCGAAAGGTGCGCACATCCGTGACCGTCGAACGTAATTCTGCCGCTGGCGCCTTCGGAGGCGCGACAGGAGGAGAGACTTTGACTGGAGGCGTAACCGCTTGACGAGCCACTTCTGTTATGGCTTCTGGCTTCTGGCTTCTGGCTTCTGGCTTATAGGATGGATGCACAAACGGCCGCGGTTCCTTGACCACAAGTGACGGCACCTCAAATGGCTTTGCAGGAGCCGCAGCAACACGAGCAATCGCAGGTCCTCCCCCTTCCTTCTGTGGGACACGCAAAGGCGCGGGAGCTTCTTCTTCTGGTTTCACTGGAGTCACTTTCACTCCTCGCACTTCATCTTCAAACGCGCCTCGTCGCTCCTCTATAAACTGGAGAAGCGTCTGCGCGGCTGCATTATCCATATTCACACCTCCCAATTCCCGCGGCCGCATCAACACCTCTTTTGTTTCCATGAGATCCCTTACGTCTCTGAGTCGAGAAACAATGACCCGCACAAGCCGAGGACGAATCTCTGGGTCAACCGGGAGGTTTGCTGTCTTCAAAATTTCATCTGCCTTCTTATTCACGAGCTCGTGGATCTTCTCAATGCGCTCTTTATCGCCCGCCTGACGGTACCCGTCAATTTCCTCCTCATCGCCCACATCTACATAATAACGGGCAACGGGCTTCAGAGCCTGCCTAGCGGCCACAGGCGGAGATGCGCGTGCGGGCACGTCTGCACGCGCGGGAGGCGTGGTCGGCGATTTCACCGGTGCGCCAACCGGGAGAGGAGCACGTTCGAGACCTATGTGCTTTACGCGATCATTATGAGATGCGCGCGACGCATCCCAATCCTCCAGTTTGCCGTTCTTGAGCACCTTGAAACGCCCGTCCGCATCACGGACGACCAGCTCATTCATTGGATTGTGCACCACAGAATCTGCCATACCGTTACTATGTGTTAAAACTGGTTGCAGTGAACATTTTATCATGTTTTGAACTTCTCACGAATCCGTGCCTGCTCAACCTGGTACCATTTCTGCTCGTCATCTAATTTCTTTTCCAGCGATTCAACCAATTTCCTCATCAACCAGTCGGTTTTATTGATGAGTTCCAGGAATATCTCGCATGTCAAGTCTTCCGGTTGAATCTTGGCTAAAGGAGAATAAAGGACAGTTAAAGGACGATACGTGAAATTATTATCCTTTATCATCCTATATCTTCCTTTATCACCCTGTAACGCGCGATGAAATTCCCCAAGGTCAGTGCCGATGCTCTCAAAACTCGATCCTGGTCTAGATCTTAAAAACCCATCCTCGGTCATCTCGCGCACATCGCCTTTCACTTCTTCCAAACTGCCTTGACTGTAACTGATGAAATCGAGATACTCCCGCGTCGTCGCTCGCTTGTAGCCCTCCTCAATGTTCCGCACCACGCTCCTGGCAGCGTCATCAACCTGTGCTTTCCTGCGATATTCAGATTTCGGCAACGCATCAGTCGTGAGACGAACCAAATAGCGCAGCAATACAGCGTTCGACCACTGCACCAGGTAGCGATATCCTTCCGGATCCTGCCATACCCGTGATCGCTGTTGCGGACGCTCTGGCTGCGATAATTCCCATAGGGTTTTCATCCGCATGAAGGCTCCTACTTCGCTAGAATTCAATCCCGCCAAATCACAATGAGGAAAATCATTTGGTGCTTGTGACCAATCGGGATTATGGTCATCAAATTTTGCTATAAACTTTTTCACGTCCGACATATCGAGCCTTTATTTACGTTCAACCATCCTTTATCCTCCTCTTTCTTCCTTTATATCATCCAACCACCTGAACTCACCCGTCTCTAAATCTCCATATGCTAAATGAGAATATTCAAGTTCGCCTGCCTTGCGGCATTCACCCCGTTAGAGAAAGGAAACGCTTCAAGCGATTTTTAAGATACCGCTTCCCCATCCCAGTCTTCAGATATTTTTCCCGAACTCGCGCATCATGGTCATTAATGCAAGCTTCATAGTAAATCAACTGAAATGGACCCCTGCCTGTTGTCGATGTTACCTTTCCTTCATTGTGCTCCCTGAAGCGTTTCCGTAGATCGCCCGAAGAACCTGTATACCATTTCCTATCCTTTAAACTTTGCAAAACGTACGTATAGACCATAAACTTACTTCTCTAGCCCGTTAAAACTATTCCTCTTAATGCTCTCTACGCGACAATGTCATAAATAATATATGCCAGATATATCTCGTGACTCAGCTCAACTTTTAACGGGCTCTAACGGGGTAAATTCCACTTAAACGTCCCTGTCTCCAAATCCCCCCGCCTAAATCTCTGCAAGAAAATTGGGCGGGCGTCGGTTAATTTTTAACGTTCTATCAAAATATGTTTCGGATTATCCACTGTGCCCGTACCTTGACAAAAAATTCATACGTGCTATACTTTTTTTGCCTTGCTAAGGCAAGGCGGAACCAAATTTTCCTCGGGTAACACCGAGGAACTTTTTATTTCATCAACTCAAATTCATTCCGCAGTTTCTTTAAATCAATAAACTTCGCCTGTTGCACGAGATCCAGTGCGACACTCCCTTTCGTGGACATGACTACGCATCGTTTGCCATGCGCTTTAAGAAATTTGAGTAAAAATGCAAAATCGCTGTCACCGGACAATAAAATGAATGACTGATAATCGAGAAGCGTATGAACCGCGTCAATGGTAAGCTCAACATCAAGATTGCCCTTATGGAATCCTCCTTCATCGCGCAACTGATCCCTGATAAACTTCACCTTCTTTGTACGAACAGTATACCCTATCAAATCGAGAAAATCGAGAAAACGTCTCTGCTTATCCGATGTGGGGTCATACGCGGTATAGAAATAACAGCGATGAAGTTCGGCTTCGCGTGCGAAGTAAACAAGCAACTTTTGAAAATCAATGCGCCAACCAAGCCTCTTTTGGGAATGATAAATATTAGAGGCATCAATGCATATTATTGTCTTTCCATGAACAAAGGTGGAAATCATAAATACGTTTATTACGCATTCCACTTAAACGTCCCGGTCTCCAAATCCCCCCGCCTAAATCTCTGCAAGAAAATTGGGCGGGCGTCGGTTAATTTTTAACGTTCTATCAAAATATGTTTCAAAAACGCTAAGAAATACTTCGGTGCAGCAGGATCTTTCAAAAATTCCTGCACGGGCGTTGCATGCAACGCCCCTACATTATCCCCTGATTCCTGATTCATAATTCTTGATTCCCGCTTCTCAAGTTGATGTCTCCAATACTTCACGAATCGTTCTGGTCGGCTATCCATACACGGATGTCCCCACTTGACAAACATTTACAATACTATATACTGTAAATGTGATTTGACTCTGGAGTGCCTTGTAAAAGGCAGCTCCAGATTCTTTTTTATCTCGCAATTTCCGTCTTAAGTTTCCGAAAATCGACAAACTTCGCAACTTCCAACAACTCTCGCGCTATATGACCGCGGGTGGACATCACGATCACTCTTTTCCCTTTTTCCTTCACGCGCTCCAATACCGGCGCGAAATCACTGTCGCCAGAGACAAGAATAGCCGTATCATAACGATCTGCGAGCTCCATCATCTCTAACGCGAGTTCAATATCAAGGCTTCCCTTCCGTTTGCTCGTGCCATCACTTGAATTGATTTCCTTAATCACTTTTGTGCGTACGATGTAGCCGTTGATCTCCAGCATGTCCAGAAACTTGCGCTCGCCAACCTTGTTGTCATTGAATGCTGTGTACGCGAAGCACTTCACCGAAACACCGCACTCATGCTTAAAATACGCCATTAATTTCTCATACCCAACGCTCCATCCGAGCGTACGTCTCGTGAAAAAGACGTTCGCCACATCAATGAATACGTATACTCGCCCTTGAATGTATTTTGAAATCATATCATTTACATTCACGCATTCCACCTGAATTCTCCCGTTTCCAGATCGCCGTATGCCAAGTGTGCGTACTCCTCATCTCCGGCTTTGCGGCATTCATTGCTTAAGGTCAAAACCGCCAGTTTCGCGCTTTCTTCAGTTAATTTTAAACGATCAATCGGGATATACCTCAAGATTATTAACATTGACAAAAAAAATCATAATGCTATGCTGTCAATGTACCTCCCTTATCTAAGGCTCTCTCGAGTACAGGTAACGGGGGTGTTTTTATTATGAACAGTTCTTATAAGTGCAATAATATCTTCTCTTTATTCATGATCATTTCGTGATAGTGGGGATCGCCCCGCTCATACTCTCTAAAAATACTCCCCGCAATCATATCTGCTATCTGGATCATCGCATTGTTCCGAGAACGTTGCTGCCTGATTTTTCTAACCACATTCTTGCTCATATACTGTTTAAGCACCGCATTGAATTCTCGCCGATGGATTTGAGCTGACGCTTCGTCAATGACGAGGACAGATTCAACTATCGGCGGATCGTTATCATAAAACAATCTTCTCACTGCTTCGCAGTAGAGCTGATGGGGATGGAACTTCAGTGCTGGCGCGGTAAGTTCACGTTTATCAACAACGACTGCCTTATAGCGGATTAACCGCTCTGATAACGTACGCAAAAACGCTTCGCGAAATGTACGCTTGCATCGTGAAAACTTAAACTCAAAATCCTGCGCCAATCGCAATTCCAACCTTAACCTTTCCATTGTAATCTCAATCTCCTTCGCCTCGCATCCAAGAAACACCGCTGCCACTACAAAAAATCTCGAGGATCCGCGTTCAAACTTGAAACCACAATCACTTGCTTCGTCTATCCAGAGATATGATATTGTCTCCATAATTATAGCACAATAATCTATCTCATATCCTAGCTGCAATTTCCTTAAGTCATACAAGCATCACTCACTCGCGATCGCGAGTCTTTGATTCCTTTCGGATTTAAGCCCTTCAGACACATGTCTGCGTAAGTCCGCGCAAGTCCGCGTTTACTCACGCATTCCATTTGAATTCCCCAGTCTCCAGATCGCCGTATGCCAAGTGTGCGTACTCCTCATCTCCGGCTTTGCGGCATTCATTGCTTAAGGTCAAAACCGCCAGTTTCGCGCTTTCTTCTGTTAATTTTAAACGATCAATCAAAACATGTTTCAAAAACGCTAAGAAATACTTCGGTGCGGCAGGATCTTTCAAAAATTCCTGTACGGGCGTTGCATGCAACGCCCCTACATTATCCCCTGATTCCTGATTCATAATTCTTGATTCCCGCTTCTCAAGTTGATGTTTCCAATACTTCACAAACCTTTCCGACTTGCCAAATGACTGTTTGAGAGACCCACGCCGGGCCAATCGCCAAAGACAAGTCAATACTCCGACTATATCACCTTTGTTCACGGCGCTGTAAAACCCATTCAGCTCTTCCTCTTCGTTCGCTCCACTCCCGCCTGCTTGTTCCAACTGCGCCAACGCCGGAGCGATCACGGTATCCAAAGTCCATTGCTCATACTTCTTTATCATCTTATTCACCATAAAGTCCCTCTTCGCTTCCCCGCCCAAATTTTCAACAATATCCGCCGGCGCCTCCTCTCCCAGCGCATGCAAAATCACTTCCCGCATCTCCTGCAATCCTTTCTTAATTTTTACTTCATCAATCTCTTTGATCGGCTCAAATTTCCCTTCCCGAATTGTTCCCTTTATATCAGACTCATCAATAGGTATCGCATCCTCCATTCCTTCTAGAGTAAGAGACGATTTGAGTAAATGTCCATAAAGGGTAATAAGCGTACGTAATTGTTCCTGTTGCTTAGTAGGTAAACGTCGTGCCTGTTCATCGCTGGATAGAAAACTATTGACATCAAGCGCTGTATATATTTTTTTCCCTAATTTCACAACCACCCGTTGTAACCACTGTCCAATCGTTAAAGCACTATTCATCAACACTCTCTCTCCTAGCAACGGCGCTATCTGACCAAACGGCTCCTGATTCTTCTCCAATGCTTCCCGTAAAACAACTTTCAGTCGATCACGATCATCTAGAAGCGGGTAAGTGAGAAACCAAGCTTTAACTTTCTCCCAAATATCAAACCCCTCGCTCTCAAGCGCCTGAACTAGATGATGCGCAAAGAGATCAATCGCTTCAGTGTCACTCTTCACGGTATGAAATACCGTCCATCGCAAAATTACCATCATGCGTTGCAACGCGTGATACTGCTCGGGATAACGAATGGCGAACTCAGGAGATGCGTGCAAAAATGCATTTAAATCGTTGAGTAACGCCGCCGATTCTGCCACATATCCGAAAAACATCATTTCCTCTGCACGTCGCTTCAAACCGTCCAAAAATTCGACGTCACCAAGTTTATCCCCTACTTGCGTAAGAAGATCCGTTAGAGAAACTGATTTAAGAAACGCTGTACTCATAACAATACGTGCTTAATCAAGCAAGTGTGGGGCCGTAACCAATCGCTGATGCGCCTGCATAGAATTTCGCGCCCACACCTCTTAAGATTCCACGAAACTCCCTGAACTCACTATCCGGATCGATACCGCCATAATCTCTAACCGTCCCTATTCTCGAATTCATCAATCGTTCAAATTCGTCATAGAGTTTCCGTTGAGGAGCGGTAAGTGTGTCGCGCATTGCCATAAGAATATTCCTATTTTCGTCCGTCCATATATTTAGCATGACGTTAGGATTCATGCGGTTGCGCTGTACTAACTCTACCAAACCTTGCAAACTATTACGAATTTCCAATAATCCGAACTCATTAAGCTGCGCCCTTCTGCCTTTACTGTGATCATTGGAGTCACGCCAGTATTCTGTAAACCACCCTCCCAAACGGTTGGCATTACGGATCCGGTGCTCAGAATCACGTTTCGAAGTCTCTATCAATACCCGCGCCCGCTGGCCCGCAAGATCGCGCTGGAAATACCTGCCGTTTTCCACACCCACTGACTGCGCCAACGACCAATGATTAATGCCCTGGGCAATATCGGAAAGATTATTTTGGAATGCGTAAGCCCATTGCGGGTTCATTCCCATATGCTTAATAAAATTCTTATTGATAAATGTATTTAGTCCGTTCACGTCCGACTGATCTTGCCCGGGAATACCGAACTCGTTAACCAATTCGTTCAAATGCCCGACCTCAGCGGCGTGCTGAGCAATGCCTGCGGCAAGAAACCGATCGTGATTCGCCGTGGCGTTACGGAAAAGTGAGATAAGCTCGTCTTCGTTGTCAGTGACGATTTTACGCGCCTCTTCCATGATTTTTGACCGTGCGTCGCGCAGGGCATAATAATCCTGCGGAATATACTGCTCAATCTTGTTTTTCTGCTCGGTTAATTCCCCGACCGTCTTTCTCATTGCCTCTACCTCGCGTCCAATCCGCTCACGATCCGCTTCGGAATAATTACGATTTGCCTGTCTGCTATAACGCTTCGCTTCTTTCTTGAGCTCACTAAATATATCTTTATCTTTATTCTCCTCCTGCGCTTGCTGTAATGCTTCCGCAACTTTTGGCGCAAGCTTGTTTTTCTGCACATCCGATAATCCGCCGCCCTTCCCCAATAAAAGCGCGATTTTATCCAAATCATCCTGAATAAGCTCGAGCTCACGCAATTCTTCCGCGCTTACCTTTCCACCTTTATCTTGCTTATCTTTGATGCTCGCCTGCATGGTAATCCTCTTCAACTCTAACTCCTTTTCTTTTTGACCATATGCTGCTTTCTGTGCCTCTGACAATCCGCCGTTCTTCACGCGCATCGCTTCTTCGCTCTTCTCTCTTGCTTTCTTGGCATAATACTTTCGAGCTATATTCCGAAGCTCATTGTATTTTTTGTCTTTCTTCATTTCTTTCACAGCATTATAATCATCTTCGGCTTTTTTCTTTGCAACCTGCGCTGTACCGCGCTCTTGACTTAACTCATTGAGATTTTCGTGTCTCTTCTTTACATTCTCTTCCTTCTGAAAATCTTCTTTCTCTGCTTTTAATGCTTTGTCCTGTACATTGAGCAATTCCTGCATTTGAGCCGTATCGCTTACCGGTCGAATCTGATCATAATGCTTAGCGATCTGATTAGATATGCGGGTAAAAAGCTTGTCATATTCTTCAGTATTACCCTTCCCTTTAGCTTCCATATCCTTTAATGCCTTCAACCCCTCCTGCCAGCCAGATAATTTCCTTAAATTTGCCTCCAGCTCTTTAGGTAAAGCATCCTTGTCTGTTTCAAACCTCTCGAGTTCCATAACATCTGCGTCCAATTTTTTAAACTTAGCCTCCGCCTGATCAAATTCCATCTTCATGTCCTGCTCAAACGCTTCAGGCGCATTCAAGCCTTTCCGATCGTCCTCGCGCTCGGCGAGCTGCTTCGCCAAATCTTTAATTTGTTCATCCAGTTGCGCCATCAATGGCTCATTTGGTCTCCACCAGGCAGATAGCAATTTATTATAGCCCAAACCCGCAAAAAGCTGCTCATGACCGGCATCGGACGATAGCATGCCGGCGAGACGGAAAAGACTGTTAACTACACGTCCGCGTTTAGGATCGCCTTTCATGAGCTCCAAAGACATCATTTTAGCAGCCACCTCTTCCTTCTCTTTCTTGCGCTTGCGTGATTCCATAAAACGTTTAGGCAGATGGAAGGGATTTAAGTCAATGCCGGCGAGCCCGCGTCGTTTAATCTCGCCTGTCTTCTCATCCTGTTTCCAACTTGCGAGCCAACCTGCTTCTCCTGCGTGTATTTTTTCCGCCAAGACCGCAGGTGCCTTGAGGAAAGCAAGACTCGCTGCGCCAACTCCTAATTTCTGCAACTTCCCCGACACTTGGCCGGCAAACTGCCCGCCCATGACCCCGAGCTGCTGGGTAAGGGTGAGGGACCCTAAAAGGAGCGCGATCACGATGATGAAATTGATGAGGTTGTCGGTGGCGCCTGCTTCCGTACCATAGGGGTTATACTCTTCAATCGTCACTTTTTCGCCTGCCAAGAACTTCCCGAACGTGCTGTTTTCCCGCCGGGTAAAAAGCCCCTGGTTCATGATGGCAAACGAGAGCCAGAGGAAAAACGCAAGCACCGGGCCCACGATCAGGTGCGACGTGAACTTTTCCCACCACTGGGACGCATATTTCTGCCCGCCGGGGAAAGACGAGAGGAGATAGGCAAGCGGCGAGAGCACGGTAAGGGTCCAGAGCATGATGACCCGGAACACCAACACGAGGATAAACACAAGCAACACCCCTGCGGTGATTGCGGTAATGGCAAGCCCGAGAAGCAGCGCGCCAAATATTTTTAGGCTCTCAATATCCTGGCCTTTTTCAACCGCTTTTCGCGTGAAACTTAAAATGTTCCCAATACCCGTGGCATCCACGATATTCCCTCCGGCAATGTCCCGGAAAGAATTCACGAACGTGAGCATGACGATCTGGGCAAAGTCAATGAAGAGCCCGGTGATCATCTTTGAAAAATTGATGAGCACCGCCATGATGAGGAGCTTCGGGAGAAGCGCGCGGTACGAGTACGACTCCACCTTGAAGATGGTGGCAACCGCGATCACCAAGAGGATCACGATGAAAAACATGTTGGACACATCCCGCACCACAGTCCACCCGAGCTGCACCCCGTATTCGGTCGCAAAATCGTTATAGCTTGCCACCATCACGAGGATGGGAATGAGCGACTTGGTCACCAGAAGCCCGAAGACCCAGACGAGGGCGTAAATGATTGCGGTAATGATCGAAGCAACCATGGTCTCTGCCGCATTTCCCAACCAGCCCCAATCTGCGCTTATCCCTTCATGTGCATACAAAAACACGCCCCCGAGCGCGAGCGCCATAACGAGGAGAAGGGAGGAACGTTGCGGTATGAATTTTTTAACAAAGCCGCCTGTCATATCATAACAAATCCAAATCTAATCCAAATCCCAAAATCCAAATACCAAAATGATATCTGTGAATCCAAAATTATCGACGGCCTTTCATGGTAACGATACTTGCCCCAATAATTCTGGCAAACTCATTAGCCTCGCGAGAGAAGGCTTCAACTTCGTCTCGATGTGAGACGCTCACTGTTTCCTGGAGCACCATGAGCCAGTAGATCGTCTCATTGGCTGATTTAAGTGCAATCTCGAAAAAATGAATGTAATCTCTTTTTGAACCTGAACCTTTCGCCTCTACGACGTTCGCACCAATTGAACCTCCACTGCGGATTACTTGATCGACGATTGACCACAGCAGTCTATTCTCACCTTTAATCCTCTCCCCAAGCTTGATGATATGCACGGTGAATTGGATCAACCTTCTGATGAAATCCTTTTTGAATTGTTCTCTATCATTTTGGGATTTGGGATTTGGGTTTTGGATTGGCATAGAGGCTGTGGGGATTTGGAATTTTATTTGACATTGGGATTTGGAAATTGGGATTTAATGCGTTGATGCTGAGATTTAAGTAGGTGTATAGAGTTTAGGGTTTAGAGTTTAGGATTTAGGATTTTTCAACTATGGTTTCACCCTGATCTCTCCCCCATACGGCGTCCAGACAGGCAAAGGTTGGTCGCTCACGCCAGTAGGAGCGCGGTAAAATACATTATCGTACCGATAGGGTGCAGCGCAAAGAGAACCCGCGCATACGGCTGGCGCGCAGTTCCCATTGCACAATCCCCAGTTATCCGTCACCTGCACGAAGGGCTTGAATTTACATACTCCTTCACTACTATCCCAGCAATTTTCATCCAACGTGAGCCCATTGACTACCGTACCGCAGTCAGGAAGGTCGTCCCGCCCCACTTGCTTCCCACCCTCGCCGCACTCGTACGTATGCGTCACGAGGTAAGGGTCTGATAGGGTGGACCGCTCCGCGCTCCGCAATCCCGCCACCTCGGTGACCGGCGAACCATCGCCCCACTCCACCCGATATCCTGCAAGCGGTTTATGGTCAGGATGGACGTTTGCAGTAAACTCAAGCACCACTCCCCCTGCGTGCTCGATGATATTCGGCAAATACTGTATCCTCATCTCCCCTACGCGCGGCTGCATAGAAGGACCCGTACTGAGCCCTACGGTATCCCACGCCTCCACGGTACAGGCGGCCGGGACATTGGGGCACGTCGTGGCATTATACTTGCACGAACAGAACGCATATTTCTTCGTGCGCTCATCAAACGCCCACACCCCATATACTTTCGCGAAAAGCTTCTTTAAGGTATCTTCACCTTTTGCTGCTCCCATGAACGTTGCATCATACATTGCCTTATAGAAATTCTCCCACAACTTCACCTCCTTTGGCTTATCAACCCCGGCGCAAATCCCTGGGGATCCCACATCACCCTCCACATAGCCACAATCGGGGTTCTCCTCGCATGATTTTCCTACCCGATCATCGCCACCTGTAAGACACACCCGTCCCCCTTCTTTTCTGGTAGTGACACTACAGGTACCATACACATGACATGCAGCATCATTTCCGATATCAGAAGCAGAACAAGAAGTAGCTGATAAATTATCACATCGATACTCCGGCTCATACTCACCCTGTATTTCTATACACTGACCAATATCATCGCAATCATTATCCGTTGCACACCATTGGCCTTCTGTGCCGGCAGGAGCGGCGCACGTTTTTATGAAACACGTTCCTGTCAACTGTTGCGTACGGCAATCACTGTCATATTGACAATACAGACTTGGCCCTGTGGCAACTGCAGCGCCCGTGGCATCCCTCCAGTCACCGCAACCACCTACAAACCTCATGCCATACGGCGATCCTGCGCGATACTGATAGGGAGGTTCTGCGCCTGCCTGCTGCGTGAGCGGCGCTTCCACGTAGGCAGGCCCTGGCCACGTGGTAGGATCACCCGGGTCAACGCCAGCACCTTTGGGAGGCACCAAACCGCCATATGGTTCATAGTCTTGGGTATACGGATAGTGCGGCGCATTATACGGAGGCCTGAATCCTCCTGGCTCCAACCGTGAGGTATAAGGAATGGCGTCTCCCTCGGGCGTCACTACCTGCGCAATCACATTGCACCGCTCTCCGCGGTAGGTGATCGTTGCGGAAGAGGCTTTGATCCTCCCATCGCCGCTGACGTTTTTAAAGAACACTTCTAGGTTCGTTAATTCATCATAGGGGTTAAATTCCAAACGCGCGGATACCATTCTACAATCATCTTCATGATCATTTGCCTCGCACCGCAGATAGGTATGAGGGTTGTGCGCCGCAGTAACGCCGCCTCCACAATTCTTTGAAGAAAGGAAACCATCGCTCCAATGATCCTTATTCATCTGATTCAGGATAATCGTCCCTTTTTTCCCCTCAAGAGAGGGATTTATATCCTTGCTGTCATTCCGCATGAAGCACGCCCAAGGATCGTCTTTAGTATCATCCATTTCTATATCATTGACCCGCACTTCAATAATTTCATTCTTTAAGATATGCAACCCTATCACGTTTACACTAAACAATTTCCTGTCCGCCCCTCCATCCCACTGTAGGTAGTTGGCGCTCATGATCTTGCGATCATAGTAAGGCCAATCGCCCTTTGATTCCAGGCAATAGTACAAAGGTTTCCTACCTTTATAGCCTACCACCTCTCCGCCCGCAAACAGATCAGAAGCTCCCAAGAGCACATCCACCGGCCACCAAATCAAACAGTCATTCTTGGAATCAAACGCGCGCTCCGGGTCAGGATCTTGCCGCTCCACGCAATACCCTTTCCATCCACGGTACTCCTTGCCGGTTTCCTCCTCCAAAAAATCACATGCGGGCGCGTCTGGTTTGGGATAGGTCCGGCAGGAGCGGGGGATGGTGCTCACCTTGGCGACCGTAAGCACCGGCTGGAGACTAACCTCATCAATATATATTGCCGAAGGCGATTCTGATGAAGAAGCTCCTTGGACAAATTGCAGGTTTGCCTGACCGCTTACCGAAAGGGGCAGTGCGCCGTCTTCCGCTTTCGTGCCAAGCCGCATCTGGTAGGTTGCCCAGCCATACCCAAGAGTCACTCGCTGTGCACCTTTGCCGATCACAAAATTATGGTAATCTCTCCCGTTCACGGCAAGCTGGACCGCAATGGTCTTATAGAGGCACGCCTGGTTCCTGTCTTTGTCCGGAATCCAAGGACAGTCAGCGCTGGTACTGCATGGTTCGTCGATATCTTCCTCGCAGTATCCTTCATTCTGGTCCGTACGCGCGCGGAAGGTCAGCATCAAAGGATCAAGACCCGGGGTGGTATTAAACGCGCCGAGCGGCACATATGCGCCTGACCACCGCGGCTCTCCTGGCACTACTTTAAGCGCAAATGAAGAGTTCACCGTATCGCCGGGTTTGCGATACACGTAGAGACTCGCTTTGTTTTGCGCGCGCCAGGGTGAAGCATAGCCGCTTTCAAAATTTCCGTTTTGCACTTTCAACAACCTCCCCACTTCATCCATGCGCACATAAGGGTAAAGACCCTCTATGCGGGTATCAAGGATGCAAGTTTCTGTCGGGGGACATGAGGAATAACATCTTTGATTCGTGGTTGTCGAGCAGGTATTTGCCGCAGTACACGACTCTCCCGCAGGGCACGAAGGCGCGCATTTCTGCGTCTTCGTGATGGAACAGTGACCTTCGCCCCAATTAAGCCCCACCTTCGCATACCCTGATATATCCTTGATAAAGTGTACCTTTGAGGGGGTGTCAAAGGTAAGGTTTGCCCTGCCGGTTGATCCTTCAAGCGCGACAGGATTTGCGCAGTAGCCCATAGGGTCGAGCGCATCACAGATGCCAAGATCAAAACACAGGTCATCGTATTTGCCCTGTTGATTCTTCAAACGCACGGAAGACCTGCAGTAGAGCCAATTCTTGCACACGCGGTCGCGATCCACCTTCATGATCACATTCGCATCCGGCTCGATCGCAGGGCAGGCGGGTACTGATACTCTCCAATATTTTGGGCCTGCACTCTCTGGTGGATTCGCAATTGCCGCGGTAATGTTGACGCAATACTGGAAGCGGCATTGCGCGGGAGCAGTACAATCGCTATTACTGGTGCAGGTGTTAAAAGGCAGCTTTGAACATATACCATTCGTTAATGAAAGCGGTGTAGCCACCGTCGCGTGGGAAAGGCTGTACGTGTTATCAGTCCGTGAAGAAGCCGCTCCGCTTACTGTACAAGATCCGAGACCCCATGGGATGCTTTCCCATGCTACTGTCCCAAGCGCAGGCTTTGTCGTGCCATAGGTCACACGGAAGGAGCGACACGTAATATCAGAGATACCCACGTCAATAATCCGCAATATGTCTGCTTCGCTCTCACTCACGATGAATTGTCCTTGGTAAGTCGCGTCCACATAACCAGTAGCAGTACAGGTGATCGTGAAATTATAAGTTGCGCCCGGCGTCAATCCGCCCAACTCCACCTTATGGTTAATGGGAGGGTTGCCTGTGCCAGTACTTGACACGGGACCGCCGCTGGCGCCGGGGGGTTGCACTTGGGTGTACGTGGTATTACAACTCGCACCCACTGGCGTTTCAGGATCAGTGTTCCAAATAATCGTTTCTGTTCTCGGTGCTGAAGTCAAGCTATTGACACTCAGAATAGTCAGCTGTTCCATGGTGGGAGGTCTGCACGGCCTTGAGCAGCACACGGTGGTAGGATCAGCGTCTGGATATTCTGTACCGCCGTCATAACACCCCTCTCCTACCCCGCAAATGAACCCTCCCCATCCATCAGGAGAAGGCGGTGTACAAGGAAGCGCGCCCACGATGGTATAGGAACCGTTGTGCACCTTTGTGCGGTCAAGGATATCCGCAGTACCGCCGTTGGACGCAACCATGACCACGTGGGAATCCGTGAGGTTGAATTCTACTGGGGTCGTGACAGGTAATGGATCAGTGGGAGGGACGATGGTCCTGAACCTAAGTGATACAAAATATGCAGTTGTGCTTCTCTCCCCTGGATAGGGTGCGCCGCGCACGAGGTGTATGACATTACATCCCGGAATCGTAGTAGGACAACTCGTGGGCGTACCTGCGGCTGCATTACCCGGCACCACTTCCCGCGTCACCTCTTCCGTAAAGAGCGAATCTCCAAGTTCAATGCACCGATCCTCACCACTGACACAAATCTTGTGTGAAATATCAAGATATTGCGGATCGTAGAAAATATACATTTCCACCGCGTAAATATCCTGGGGGGTTGGATTTATAATATCCACCTCCACACTAAGCGTAGCATTATTCGCCACCATGCCCGTGGCAGGTTTAAGCACCAACTCTGCATTAACAATTGCGGGAGGCGAAGGCGCTACCTGCGCGAGGATAAACCCTATCCCTGCCGCAACCGCCAAAAATATCACGATCTTCACCCACAGGGAAAGCGCGCTGAACCATCCTCTGAACCGCGTCCAGAGATAACGAGGAGTAAGCGTCATTTGATGCTGATCATTCGGCATATACGACCTATAGGACTTATAAGACTTATTTCACCATAAACACATCATCCCTTATTTCACTGAATTGGTATTTCTCCGCGGTCATATATGGCACAAACTGCGACTCTTTTGCGTCAATGGTGAATTTCACCTCTCCTGCCTTCAAAGGCTTCACCCGCAAACTCGTAAACAGACCACTCCCTGCAAACCCTCCCTCGCCGCCTTTTGCGCCGGGCCCTGGAATAAAGCGCACGAGCTCAATCCTGCCACGAGTATCCAAAGCACCCGGAGGATTTACTTCCATTGGCAGGCTCGTATCTTTTGCATTCTGTCCTAAAAACGCAACCTGTGTTGGGTCAAAGGTAAGCACGGCGCGCACGACCGTGATGTGCGTGTCATAGGTATTGAAACGAACCTCGACCAACCCTTCCTTGCCCACGCTCAAACTCTTCCCTTCAGGAAGCGAGAGGGAAATCGCGCCTTTGAGGTCTGGCCGTTTGAGGGGTACTGGTTGAGATTTCTTCTGCGCAGGCAAGGGTGGCGGGACCTCCCGCGGCGACGGCTTCGGAGTAAAGTAATTGACTGCAAGCGCCACGAGCACCACGCCAGAGAGAATCCCTAATAGCGCCAAGAGACGGAAGGAAGAACGATTTTTTCCTTCTATGGGAGGAGTATTCGTATTTTCTGTAGATGAGTTTTGAGTAGGCATAGGGCAATTACTAATTGTGTTAAATTCCAAATCCCAATTCCATTTTGCATTTTGGGATTTGGATTTTGGATTAATACTTATTTTGTTGGTACCCGCACGTTCCTCCAGCGTCACAATCGCTATCAATAACGCACGGCTGCGGATCCCCTGCGGGAGAGTTTGAACAGTACTTTGCCGTGATGATCGTATCAGGTCCTCTGCCAGTCTCATGCAGCCCCACGCAGCCCGCTTCAGGATCCAGCACGCCGTTGCACTCACCCTCCTGGCTCGAAATTTTATCTTTTGGCGCATAGAGGAAATCGCATGCAACCACCGAACAGGTGCCGCCAGGACCGGGGGGAGTTGCCGCAGTACTGCACTGCGCATCGGTGGTGCAGGTGAAGGGAGTGGCACCTTCACTGCATACCTTTTGTCCATACACAAGCGTTTTATTGCACCCCTCTGGCAGCCGCGGATCCTGATACTCGGTGCAGGTGGATACTTGTGGACTGCACTTTGCCACTGCATTTGAGCATGTTCCCCTACTTCCTGGTCGAGCAAAATCAAGACAATCATTATCGCTCACGCAGAGATTCCTTTCCTTATACGTCACGCCATTGGCGTCAGCGGTGAGATTTTTGCTTCTTCCCCCAATGCAGTGACCCAAAGGACGGCACGTCGCGCCTGCAGGACACCTCGTACCCACGTTGGCAGCAGTACAACTCCGATACGGCGCGTTGGAACACACACTCGTCACGGTGGGACAAGGAATAGAAGAGCCGATCTCATACCACGTGGTCACGGTGCCTTCTGTCTTATATTCACAGACATAGCCGGTAGGATCTTTAAATACTTTCCTTGACTGGCTCGCATCAGTGCCGGTCCATGTGGCGCAATATTCTTCGGGCAGTGTGCACAGGCTCGTACTCTTCCCTACCTCGTCGCTGAATGTGTCTGGATCAACCATCACGATCGTATCCGCAAACGTGCTCGTGGCAACCCCGCTCGCGGAATTCCAAAATGCCACGCTTGCCTGCCCCAGCAGGGTACATCCTGCCTGCGTGTTCGTGCATGAGGCATCTATGGAAGGAATGAGGTAGGTGAGCGTATCCGCAGGCACGGTGAGCGCTGAGGCGGGGCTATAGATGCGCCCTGCGTCAGTGGAGTTATAGAATGTCTGCTCAGCAGGATTGCTTGAATTCTGCGTGTCAATCAAGACCTCGCATCCCACAAACCGTTCAGGACATAGCGTAGAAAATTGTTTGAAATAGAAGGTTGTATCTGTCCCTCCTTGCCGGTACGCGGCGCAGTTGAGCTGGGCGCCTATCACTGTGGCTATTGGCGGAACTTGACTATTCTGATCGCAGGTCTCTGGCGTATACCAACTATCCTTGATCGCGTACACCTGCGCAGTTTGCAGGACCACATTGTCAAGGTAGGTATAGGCGAAAGGACTCATCCTCACTTGCGCAGGCCCGGCGCTTGTTGCAGTAAACGGCCCAAGCGTATATGAGTTCCACGATGTGGTTACATTAGCCGCGTAGGACGCGGGAGTGGCCACCGGCACTTGTCCGGTGTTATCAACAAGTGAAACAGTTATCGTGCCCGCGGTATCAGCCCGCGCCCAGAATTTCACGTTATAGAGCTTGCCGGTTTCAAGAGAAAACCCAGGCCGGTAGGCATTCAGTCCAACAATTTTGAGCGAATGGTTATTCAACACCGCTGCTTCATTGGAAACGGAAAGCGTGGTGGCCGCATCAGGATGCCACGGCTCATACGATCCGCTCTCGAACGTATCAGAGAAAAATGTCTGTACATTGCCGCCATCGCCTCTCCGATACTCACGGCAACCGGCAGAGAAGGGTGCGCATGTGGTGCTATAGGTGGGAATTGCCTTATATACGCAATTATTTCCCTGCATGGTTCCCCGATGGCTCGTACACCACGCGGCTGCGGTCTCGAGGAGCGTACGCCGCAGGGGATGGCAATCGTCTGATGCGATGATCACTTTTGAGAAATAACGGTAGTAGTAATTAAGGTTGCCATCAATAAACTGCCGACAATCAAGATCGGGGGTGGGGGAATTGAAATCATTTTCACAATCAATGCCATCAGGGCTCCGCGACGGATCTACTTGCTTTTGTCCTGTCACCGCGGGCGCGGTATTCGGGCCGCCGCTGGGAATCAATGTCCACACCTTCAGCTGAAAACCCGTCGTATCTGATCCTTCCCACGTGTAGTAGGGCGCCTCGCCGCTCCCGAGCTGTTCGCATTGCATGAGCGCCGTGTAGTACTCCTTGCCCTCGCCTCCCCGCGCCACCTCATCAAGGTTCGTGAATTCATCGCACCCCACGTCTTGCGCAGGACAGGATTGAGCGGTAGCGGGTATGAAATTAACCCCAGGACTAAACCCAATGGCTGCTTCAAAATTCGTTTCCCTCTGTTCAAACTTTTTATATCCCACGCACTCTGCCGGACACTCATCATTCCAATCCGTGACATTGCCTTCCACATCAATAGAGGCCATGGTTGGCTTTGCAGGAATTGCCACTTGCAATTCCGTCGGATCAAGCGGCGTATAAAGGTTACATCCTACATACTTACTCTTTTCCTCAAGCGACGCCGCGGGATCTGAAGAACCAATGCATGATTCGGCAGTGTTATTTAAGTATACCGACTCAGTTTCTCGCTCATTAAAATTCCGGTAAGAATCAGTGCCCGCGATGACATTATTAAGCAGCGTAGTGTATTCCGCGGGTGTGAGGAGGTGTTTCGCCTCATCCTTATGCCGTATGCGAACATAATCTTTGCACCCCACTGCGTTCGGCTCTTTACACGCAGCTTCAGCCATATTTAAGGCGCTTTGGTTTAAGAAATAATTATCTGCTGCTGCCACGCTATTCACCCATCCTCCCGCATCCCTGCGTCTTGTGTAGCGGCGGCACCCTTCGGACGCCGTTCGCGTACAACCCTCTGCATCAGTGGTATTCATGAGGAAGCTTACTGCTTGCTCTGATCCTGTTTTTTTAAGCTCCAAACATGAGGCAAACTGCGCAGGACACGACTCGCCCAAGGTCCACACTTGTTTTTCCTTCACGCAATATCCATACGCGAGACACCCTTCTGACCCCCCTTCAACTATACACGTACGTTCCTTACTGCAGACATTTGCGCGATCGATAGGAGGGGTGGCGATATCGGGTGGGCAGGCAATAAAGCCATCGCCATTCGTGTCAGTATCGCAGATGGGCGTTTGAAGTTCGCTCGTGTTGTCTTCACCTGGCCCCTCGCTGTAGCAGCGGCTAAGAGGCGCTTTCAGAATCCAGTTCGGATCTACCAACCGGCAATATGGTGAGAGCGGACGACCAGCTTGTCCACATTCGTCATACGCGTCTAGAAGCTGACCTAATGTCACCATTTGTCGCGAGAAATCTCTCATATAGAGGGCAGCAAGCTCCCATCCCACGGGCACGATGCGGTACTTCCGCATAATCACAATCGAGCGGTAGGGAATGCCTTGGTCCCACTTTGGCTGCGCGCCATTGGTTTCAAATCCAAAGGTCAAGTTGCGGGAGAGGAGTCCTTTGCATTTTGGACAGCTGCCAATGGGTTCCACTGCTTCGCGGAGAGACAGTTTTTGTTCAATCGCCTGACGGAAATCGTCGGTGAGCACGCAATGCTCCTGCAGAGGGACTCCTGATCCTGAAGCAGTGCAGGTGGACAATTCATTTAAGAGATCTATCGCGCTATCGGTCGTGAAATCCGTTTTCATGATATCGGCAAATGCAAGTTGCGCGCCTGCGGTAAAGCCGATGAGGCCGCTTGAAGGGCCGTAGCTTGAGAGCGAACGGTCGGTTGCCGGATTAAACCCTCCGCTCGTGATGCGCTTGAAGAGTTTGGAGACCAAGGTATTGGTAAAGACCTTAAACGCGTCTGCAACCGCATTGCCGGTAAAGGTGAGGTAGGTGCTGTAGGATTTCTCGGTGAGCGCTTTTTCGATCGCTTCGGATTTGAGCGATGCGGGTGTCTTGATTTCACCAGTCACCAAATCTTCCACCGGTTGGAAGCCCTTTGTTTCCTCACGTTTATAGATGCCTGCTTTCTGCGCCTCAATTTTAGTCCGATACCCATCTGCGACGATAGAGAGCACAGCGCCGAGATCATTCTCCGAAGGATTGAAGTACGTGGCAAATTTGGGGAGGTCTTTGAGTTTCAACCGCCGATAGTTGGTGCGGAAAATATCCATGCCATTGACTCGCACCGATGCCTGCGGTAAATTCTTTCTAATCTGACTAAAGGTACACAAAGGCTTTGAAGGCTCTAAAATTTCACGCGCCGACAGCTTGATTTTTGCTTCAATATCTACAGAAATGGGGGTGCAGAGAGTAAGCTTCCGATGAAGCGTATCGCGGAGTTTTGCACGGCTCCCTGCGGTTTTCGCGTTCTGCGCTTGTATTTTCTCATTCTTCGCGAGACAAGCCATGAACTTACTTATCAATTGTTGTTCTGCTGGCGTATTTGGATTTGCAGGTTGACCTGTTTCGGGATCATAGAAAGCTTCACAAAAAGGTCCTGCGCCTAAATCAACGATCTCGCCACTTAAACAATATTTCGCGCACTCTTCAAGTTGTCCTGCCATGGTCGCCACGTCAATCCCTACTTCAACGCCTGTTGTTAAAAATTCCCCGAGCGCTTGATCGCCTACCCCGCCTTCGCCAAAAAGATAATTGCCCCAACCCTTCGTAATAAAAGCAGGCTTGCCGCCTTGTCCGCCGCTTCCCAAGTAATTCGCAGTGTCATACGCAATCCTATTCAAAAACATCTGCAACCCGCTCTTGTACGCGACCGCCACCACGGTTTTTAAGGCTTTATCTACTACTTTCCAAACCTTATCTGCAATATCCACCACCGGCATACCAGTCGCAAACACGCTACGCGGGTGCGATAATGTGCCAGCCGCAATAAATCCCAAAACCGTGAGGAGGGTGATGATAGTAATCGCGATCTTCCGTGGTGGCCTTAAAAACATAATTTCTTTATCGTGAGAGTCTACAAATCGCCCTTCAAGGCACAGCGAACATGAGGCCGGTCCCCTGAATATAAGGACCGATGCTCACCCCAAAACCTATAATACTGCCTCTCTTCCTTACGATACCTATGATGGGCGGCCGTGTCGGTCCTTTCAATAACATTTGCTTCCCCCGTGGCCCTTGAAGAGTGACAATCAGATCGCTGCAAACAAGGGGAAGAGGCGCGGGACATGGCGCCGGCACTATTGCGGTCACCTTGCCGCCAACGACCATCTTAGCCGCACGTGTACCCACGGATGCATACACTATTGACACCACGCCGATATTCAACACGAATATCATGGAGAAAAAATAAATCCATCGCTTATAATTTTGTTTGATGTGTTTTACCATAAAATCTTTATATCACAATGAGGAGAATGACGAGGAGAGAGAATAATTTACGACGAGAAGAAAAATGCACCATATCCTATAAATCCAAATCCCAAAAACCAAAATCCAAAATGATAATAAATAATGTAGAATTATCGTCTATCCTTCATGGTAAGTATGCTTGCGCCGATTATCTTCGCAATCTCCACGTTTTCACGGTACAAAACTTCAATTTCGTTCCGCAACCCGCTCTCCACGGTTTCGCGCAGAACCATTAACCAATAGGTCGTCTCATTCGCGGATTTGAGCGCAATTTCAAAATAGTGGATGTAGTCTTTCTTGGAACCAGAACCTTTCGCTTCCACGACATTCGCGCCGATCGAGCCGCCGCTGCGAATGGACTGATCCACGAGCGACCATAAGAGTTTATTGCGCTCTTTGACCTTTTCTCCCAATCTAATGAGGGCTATCGTAAACCGTATGAGCCTGCGGATAAAGTCCTTTTTGAATTGTTCTTTATCATTTTGCATTTTGGGATTTGGATTTTGGATTAGGGTTATTGCCCTTGCTGCTGCACCGTCTGCTCTTGTTCTTTCAGCGTTTCCTGGTACATCTGCATCAGGGTCGCGTCGTCAATCTGCTTGAGCTGTTCTTCCGTCACCTGGCCGGTCTGGAGGAGAAGTTTCCGAAGTTCGCTCGGCGTCATGCTTGAGAGGTCTGGAGGAGGCGCAGGATTCTCGCTGCTCGGAGCAGGGGGGTTGAGTTCATTAAACTGCGGTGATGAATCTGCCTGCGCAGGCGCACTCGTGCGGCATTCCGTGCCCTTCGGGCAATTCGGATCATTATTGGAATCAATTTCCACCTTGTCGGTATACGTATCGCCATCTGAATCTTTAAGATAAGGCGAGGTGCCATACACATTCAGCTCATCCCAGTCAGAGAGCCCATCGCTGTCCGTGTCCTTTGTTTTTAATTCTTCGCCACTTGCTGAAAACTGCGCTCCCGCTTGCGGGATAGCGCTCACGCTCCCTGAACCTTCTTGATTGGCAGAACCCGTGGAGAGCTCCAAATCGCGCCAAATCTTAAAACCCCCTAAGGAGAGCGCTAAAAACCCAAAAAATAAAATAGACCCAAATAATACTTTTGGGCTTATCCCTTGAGAAGACTTACCTTCTTCGCTTATGTTTTGCGGCAAAGAGGAGTTAGCCATCTATTATATTTTATCTTTATTTTAACGAAGAGAAAATAGGAAAATGCTGATAACAATATAGCATAAAATTGTATTCTTGTCAAAAACTATATTGCACCATATTTTGTGGTATAAAGCATAGTCCAATCATCAAGAGAAAGCTCTCCCGGACGCCTCTCTATAAACGCGGATGAACGCGGATTACTACGCAGATCAACGCTGATGTTGATTGTGTTTAAAATCTTCCTACGAGGGAAGCGAAAGGCAGGTTTGATAAAATGTAAAAACGTTTCACTCTTGATGCCGTTCCTCCGCGCTAAAACGAACGAGTCGTGTAAGTCAATCTTCACTAATGCGCTCTCCACGGCAGGCATCGGCCAAAATGCGGAACGCGGGATGAAGCGTACCATCTCCACTCTGCCGAACCACTGCGCCACCACAGAGAGGAGAGACATATACGGCGGGCGCGCAGCAAGGCGCTCGGCGACTTCCTTCTGGAGGATGAGCACTAAACGTTTTGGGAGGCGATCATCCTTCAACACGGATGAAAAAAAATCCGAAGTAATGGAATATGGAAGACTCGCTACTATAGATAACCGTTTCACCTTGTGACAATGTAACAATGTAACCATTTGACTATTCAACCATCCGATGAAGTCTCTCTCTATCACTTCCACATTCTTAATCTTTTGACGCGCCAATTCACTTTTTAAAAATTGTACCAACTTCGGCTCAATCTCCACCGCTGTCACGCGCCGCGCCTGCTTCGCCAATCCAAACGTTAACGCCCCAAACCCCGGTCCTACTTCAATGACTTCGTCATCTAGGTGGAGGCGCGCGGCATGGATCGTCTCTCGCGCCACCTTTTCATCAATGAGAAAATTTTGGCCGCGATCATGGCTGGGATGAAAACGGTATTGCGCACAAATTTTTTTAAGTTCGCCTGCGGAGTAAAGAGAAGACACAGGATTAAACTCAAATCTCAAATGTCAAAGCTCAAAACCATATCTTAAATCTCAAAGCTATCGGGTTTTGAGTTGTGGTTTTGAGATTTGCGCTTTGAGTTTTGAGATCGGGATAGGACCGCGCCTCAATACGTCCATCTCACCGTCTAGGTGTACTTGAATAATGGTTGATGGCTTCCTCCGTGGCAATGTTCCCGCATCGATAATCAAATCCGGCCGATGCTTCCTCCTTTGGAATTCTCTTACCACTGCGGCGGCGCTATAGAGATTTTCCCCTCCGGATATGTTCGCGCTCGTGGCGATTATTGGCCTACCTAATCCTCGTGCCAATTTCTGTGCAATCGGATGCGAGGAAATACGGAGAGATAACGCACCGCCGACACCCTCACCCTCGCCTCCTGGCGTCAGGAGGCGAGCCTCTCCCTTTTTAGGGAGAGGAACTTGTTGCCTTTGAGTCTCTCCCCCTAATAAGGGGGAGAATCGAAAAAATCCACTGGATTTTTTCGATGAGAGGGTGTGTCGTTTCAATGGCAACACCAACGACAACGGCCCCGGCCAAAACGTATGTGCGAGTTTGCGAGCGAGGGGGAAAAACTCCACATACTGCGCTGCTATTGCATGCGTAGACACAATAACCGGCAATTGTTTCTCTGCCGGCCGCTGTTTGATGCGCCTCACTTTCTCATGCACCCGCGGATTGGTCCAGTCGCCGCCTAAACCGTAAGAAGTTTCGGTGGGATAGACCACCACGCCTCCCTTACGAAGCACTGTTACAGCAATCTGTATCATGTTGTGTTCGCTCACTGAAACCGCCTGCATAATGCAAAACCCAAAATCCAAATACCAAAATGATAGACCAAAATTTATAGATTATTCATTTTCATTTTGGATTTTGGGATTTGGATTTTGGGTTATTATTGCGCCACAATATTGAGCAGCTTCCCCTTCACATATACCTTTTTCGTGACCGTAATTCCTCTCAAGTACTTCTGAATTTCCGGCGCTGCTCCCACCGCCGCAAACACCTCTTCCTCTCCTGCACCTCGGAGGACTTCCACCATTCCTCTCTTCTTTCCGTTGATCTGGATGACCACGCTTACCTTCATCTCAAGTATCAACCGAGGATCAAATTTCGGCCACGGCTCCTTAAAAATACTCGACACGTTTTCTGAATCATCTGCGTTGATCTGCGTATTAGATCTGCGTTGATCTGCGGCATGCGCAAAGCGCATGCGTTGCCACAGCTCTTCGGCTATATGAGGGGCAAAAGGAGCAAGGAGTACAATGAGTAAAGTATAATAATCACGCATCGCGGGATCCCGCAAGTCAGCTTTGACAAGCTCATTGGTATAGGTCATGAGCTGCGCAATCGCCGTGTTGAATTTGAAACTTTCAATATCCTCTGTCACTTTCTTAATCGTCTGATGCGCCAGCATCTGTAAACGCTTTTTCTGAACCGCAGGATATTTATTAATAAATGTCTCCTTAGTTTTGAGTTTTGAGTTTTGAGTTTTGAGTTTGTTACCCAACATCCACACTCTCTCCAAAAATCTCCTCACGCCCACGATGCTGTTCATCGACCAAGGATACGCGCCCACCGTCGCATACGGCCCGATGAAGGCGAGATACATACGAACCGCATCAGCCCCCAGCCGCTCCACTTGCTCGTCAGGATCCACGACGTTTCCGTGCGACTTGGACATCTTCTGCCCATCGGGGCCTAAAATAATACCCCGATTAAGTCTCCGCACGTACGGCTCACACCATGGAACCAATTTCAACCTCTCCATCGCTTTGATCCAAAACCGCGAGTAAAGCAAGTGCATAGTCGTATGCTCGGCGCCGCCCGAATAAAGGTTGACGGGCATCCACTGCGCCATTTTCTCTTGCGCGGCAAATACTTTTTCATTTCCCGGATCGGTATAACGCAAAAAATACCATGATGAATCAATAAAGGTGTCTAGCGTATCCGTTTCCCTCTCGGCCGCTCCCCCGCACTGCGGGCACTTTACCCGCACCCAGTCTGCGGCTTTCGAGAGCGGCGACCTCCCGTCATCGCGCGGTTTATAATCATCTAATTCAGGCAGCTCAACTGGCAGCTGATCACCAGGAACGGGAATCACTGCGTGCATAACACCATCAATCTCACTGCCAACTAATTTTGGATTTTGGATTTTGGATTTTGGATTTTCCCAGCATCTACGACAGTAGATGATGGGAATGGGGCATCCCCAATACCGCTGGCGTGAAATCAGCCAGTCGCGCAGTTTATAACTTGTGGATCTTTTGCCTAACTTATTTAACTCCAACCATGCTACAATCCTCTCCCTCGCGGTTTGAGAATCCAAACCAGTAAATTTACCAGAGTTCACTACGGCGCCCTCGCCTTCATACGCACCTTGTACGGGCGAACGGCCGTTCGCCCCTACCTCTGGACTGATAACCTTCCGTATCGGCAGATGAAACTCTTGAGCAAAAGCAAAATCCCTTGCATCATGACCAGGCACCGCCATAATCGCCCCCGTCCCGTATCCCATGAGCACGTAATCAGCGACCCATATAGGGATTTCCTCCTTAGTTGCCGGGTTCACCGCTCGTATCCCCGCCAACTCAACACCGGTTTTCTCCTTCTGTAGCTGCCCCCGTTCCATTTCAGTCTTGGTCTTCGCCCGCTCAATATATTCTTTCACTTCTTCTAGATTCTTGATTCCAGATTCTAGATTCTCGATAAGCGGGTGCTCCGGTGCCAATACAAGGTACGTCGCACCAAAGATGGTATCTGGTCTGGTGGTAAAAACTTCAACGTACAAATTTGAATTTGTGATTTGGGATTTATTTGGAAATTGGAAATTGGAAATTGGAAATTTCACAAGAGCTCCTTCGCTTCTCCCAATCCAGTTCCGCTGCGCTTCCTTTATCTCCTCCGGCCACGGAAGCGTTTCTAAATCATGTAATAGCGCATCTGCAAAATCTTTGATCTTCAGCAACCATTGTTTCATCTTCCGCTGCATGACTGCTGATTCGCACCGTTCGCATCTGCCGTCGATAACCTGCTCATTCGCGAGCACGGTCTTGCACGAATGGCACCAGTTCACCAAGCTATCCGCTTGATAGGCGAGCCCCGCTTTGAAAAACTGAAGGAAGATCCACTGGGTCCAGCGATAATAATCAGGTTCGCACGTCACGACTTCCCGTTCCCAATCAAACGAAGCGCCCATGCGCCTGAGTTGCTTCCGCATGTACTCAATATTGTCATGCGTCCACGTGCGGGGATTGATGCCGCGCTTCAATGCGGCGTTTTCTGCGGGAAGTCCGAACGCGTCAAAGCCGATGGGAAAAAGCACATTGAACCCGCGCATGCGCATGAAGCGCGCAAAAATGTCAGGAATGGCAAATGCATACCAATGGCCGATATGGAGATTGCCTGAAGGATAGGGAAATTCAACGAGCAGATAAAAATTCTTTTTACCCCTCACTACATCTGCAGCATGGAATATGCCTTGTTCCTCCCAATGCTTCTGCCACTTTGGTTCAATTTGTTTGTGATCGTAGGTTGAGGACATACCACGATAATGTAAAAATCAAAAGTCAAAAATCAAAATTATGGAGTCCCGACCGAGTCGGGACGTAATACCTTCATTTTGCATTTTGAGATTTGCACTTTGCATTACGTTATGATTGTACCATTGACGCAATGAATTTCCAATGGTATACCCAGTATATCAACATCCTTGATTGTTGTATTTAGTATACTCAGAAATAGACACGTACGCATATTGCCATGCATATATCACTACGCCACATTACCCTCACCCTGCTACGGTTCTTCGTCCGCATGCTCATTGGATTAGGGAAAGGCATCGCCCTCGCGGGGAGCTACTTCTACCACTCGCTGTCCTCATCGCAAAAAATCGTTATCAGTATACGGCGTGTCATGGTGCGTGGATATGAAACCGTTCGTATCCTTCGCGCACACGCCCGTATCATTCACCCTCAAGGAAAAATCCGGATCCTCCTCGCACATCCTTTCGTACTTAAGACAACCCTCGCAGGGATCCTCCTCCTTATTCTCATCACTAATATACGCTCCCATTCTGTTACCGCTGACGAACTGGGGCATGATAGCCTCATCTATCACCTTATCGCTCTTGACACCCATATGATTGTGATTGATGCAACCCCCGCCGCACTCCCTCAGCTTGGAAGAATGGGAAGGAGTACTATTGAGAGAGAAAACTCACTGGATGAGGAAGGAGAGGATATGCCAATTGTATTCAGTAGGGAAATAGGCTCGCTGCTGCGCCCCAACCCTACCGAAACTCTGCGCGGCAGTCGCCCGCGTGACAGCATCATCACCTACACGGTGCAACTGAATGATACCATCAGCGGCATCGCGTACCGTTTTGCGCTCTCTTCACGTACGATTCTCTGGGCGAATAGTTTAAGCAGCACCTCGGTAATCCGACCTGGAGAGACGCTCCGTATTCCTCAAGTAGACGGTGTGATTCATGCCATAAAGCGCGGCGACACGCTCAAGGCAATTGCGACGAAGTACCGATCGAGCGTGGAAAAAATAATCGCTCTCAATAATCTCTCACCGGATGCGAAACTCGAACCAGGCGCCCTGCTTACTGTTCCGGATGGCCGGCCCCCTTCGGTCAGTATGCCGGTGCAGACGCGTATCGCTTCTCGCCCCGCTCCCAGAAGCGCGGGCGGCGCGCGTGTATCAGGAGGCGGTCTTCTCTGGCCTACCATCGGCCGCACCATAACCCAATATTTCAGCTGGCGCCACAGTGGGATCGATATTGATGGAACCTTAAGCTCTCCGATCTATGCCGCGGAGAGCGGCACGGTAGAAATCGCTCAGGGAGGATGGAATGGCGGCTATGGCAATGTCATCGTGATAAGCCATGGCAAAAGCACGAAGACGAGATATGGCCACCTCTCGCGCATCTATGTGCGTCCAGGGGAACAAGTACAGCGAGGGCAGATCATCGGCATGATGGGATCGACCGGCCGCTCCACAGGCTCCCATCTCCATTTTGAAATCCTCATCAATGGTATCCGCAAGAACCCGTTGAGCTACTTCTAGTGGAGCACCAACAAAATTTCCAGAAAATGCTTTCTCGGTATTACCTTACGTAAGCGCAAGACACGGCATCGGAATGCTCAGTTGGCGCTCCACGAGCTCAATGGTCATCAATGATGAACCTCACGCTCCCCAGCCGGTCAAGTTCCAGCCCTCCCTGCACTCCCTTGAAGTCCCTCTCTTCAAAAGTAAAGGGAGGAATTTTTAGACTTCCCTCGCCGCGTATCATGAGGAGCGCACCATCCTGCCGTTTAACGATCCCGTACTTTCCTTCTGAGAGGATGTGCCGAAATTGGGGGGCCATATGCGAGGCGTAAGGGGAAGTCCAGGCAAGTGTCTGCGCTTGGATGAGGTCTGCCCACACTTCTTCTTGATCAAGTAAAATATAATTGGGAAGCACGGAGGCATAAGGCGCCGCAGCGTACTGCTGCACCCCGAGGAGCAGAAGCGGGAGGAGGGTGAGGCCGCGGCGCGAAGAGAGAGGCGCAAGGAAGCGATCAGTCGCAGCGATGGAAGCAGAAGGAGGGACCGCGGAAATGAGATTTCTTGGCGCGAGCTTACGATCGCGGCTCGTCACTGCGCGAAGGGCGGGAGTAAGAGGTCCAAAGGCAAGCGCAGCGCTGAGTGAGGCAGTTATGAGCGCGACGAAAAGAATGCTCTTTTTCTTCAATGAATCTATACACGCAAGAAATATTCCGGGAAGCAACAACAACCCATAGTGTGTCTGCCAGATGAGCGCGCCGCCGCCTGATTGCGAAAACACGATTGCGGCAAGCGGGGGAAGTGAGAGCAGAAGCCATGTGGGTTTAAGGAGAGGAAGAAAAAGGAGTGGCAGGAGCAGTCCGATGAGCATTTCCAGATTGGGAAGGGTGAACAGATGCGCCATAACTCCTTTGAATGTTGCGCCCCAAGAGCCGAGCTGTAGGATCCATTCATAATACCCACGGAATTGATACCCCCCCGAAGGGGAAAAGCGCGCAATGAGGTGCTGTGCGAGGAGGAACCATGTGCTGCTTATTGCTATAGTGAGGAGAGATAATATCCACCCTACCACGGCGGCGCGGCGCGGCTCAATTTCCTTCTGCGGAACTCGCATGCCTTCGGCACCGTCCCGACAAGCCCCCTCATCACGATCATGGCTTGTCGGGAGTTGCTCGGACAGTCCTCGTGCGGAAATTGTTCCATCGCCGCGCCGATACCAAATTTCAACCATCCATATGAATCCGAGAGGAAAGGTAATAAGTGCCACGTCCTCGCGCACCGAAAGGGAGAGGAGAAGAAACAGAATAAATAGGGAGGGGTGAAGAGCATTCGCCTGCACCTTGAGGTGCGCCCAGAATAGAAAAAAGAGAACCAACGGCGCAAAAGCGAGAGAGTGAAATTCGAAGAGATTTGCATTCTGCACGGCAGGATGCAAGAGCCAGAGGACGCCGACACATGGGGGCAGCCACGCGTGTAACCATGGAGCCATGGAGCCATGTTCTTGTCGGCTAACGGACGCAGCGAGAACTATTTTGGTAATGAGGAAAAGAGGAATCGCAGCCAATGCGAGTGCGAGCGTCTGAATGATAAGGACCGTCCGCGGGTCTGGAAAAAGCGCATACAAGGGAGCAATGAGGAGAAGGATGGGTTCAACGTGATCTCCTAAATAATTGTGGCCTTGGATTGATGAATAGAAATTATCTACAATGTTTGTATCTTGTTTCTCATTTCTTGTATCTTGTAACTGCCATAAAATTTGATTATAAATTGCCAAATCCCGCGCATTATAACGGAGACCATTATACTTCCATAAAGAAATACAAGAAAAAACGATGGTATAGAGTGCAATACACAATATGAATACTCTTTTCATATCCTATTCGTCGTGCCATGAATACAGAGAAAGATCAGCGCGCAGCTGTTGCCAGGGCGTAAAATCCCTCTTTTGCACATGAAATACGGCAGCAGCTGCAATCATGGCAGCATTGTCGGTGGTATACGATGTAGCAGGTATGAGGTATCTGGCATGAGGTAGTTGAATTGAAATTGCTGCGGCGAGTTGTCGGCGCAGTTGTGAGTTCGCAGCGACGCCGCCTCCTAAGAGGACTGTTTTTGCGTTGTGCTGTTTGGCCGCGCGGATGGTTTTCTCAACCAACACATCCACGACTGCTGCCTGGAAGGAGGCACAGAGGTCTTTGAGTGTAGAAGTTGGAATATGGAAGTTAGAAGTTGGAAGTTGAGGGTCGTGGGTGCGTGAGTGTTTTTTTTGTTTTTTGTTTCTGGATTCCGAAACTAGTTCGGGATGACATTGAAGGGTATATAAAACGGCGGTTTTGAGACCGGAGAAGGAGAAATCGTAATCGCCGCTCTTTATCATACCGCGGGGAAAGTCAAATGCCTGGGGGTCTCCTAGTCGCGCAAGGCGGTCTATTGCCGGCCCGCCCGGATAGGGAAGCCCCAAAAGCTTTGCCACTTTGTCAAACGCTTCTCCTGCCGCATCATCGCGCGTGCGGCCAAGCAATGTGTATTTAAGGAAATCCTTTATGAGAATAAGTTCAGTGTGCCCACCGGAGACCATGAGGCCAATGGCTGGGAAATAAATATCATTTATTCCATAGTTTTGAGTTTTGAGTTTTGAGTTTTGAGTTTGGTTCTGCGTTGCAGGGAGCAACGCAGAGTAGAGGTGCCCTTCTAAGTGATTGACCGCAACAATGGGTTTCTTCCACACCGCGGCGAGCGTGCGGGCAGTTTCGACACCGACGGAGAGCGCGATCTGGAGCCCCGGCCCCACCGTGACGGCGAGGGCGTCGAGGTGAGGTATTATAAATCTGGAATTATGAATTATAGTTCCGCGTGTTGTTCCTAATTCCTGATTCTTTATTCCTAATTCTTCGTATGCTTTGGCGAGCGCCTCTTCTATGACTGGTATGATAAGCTCCACCTGTTTCCGCGCGGCAACTTCTGGCACTACGCCGCCGAATTTTTTGTGGATCTCAATTTGCGACGAAACGACATTGGAATGTACGGCAAAGCTGCCGTGGGAATACTCCACCACCGCTGCTGCGGTCTCATCGCAGGAGGTTTCAATGGCAAGAATAATCATTGTGTGAAAGGGATGTAAATCTGCCCTGTGGCAGAGACCACAGGGCGTTAAAGCTCGAATAGTCTCAACTGCTTAAGATTATGCTCTCGACCTTGCTGTTTGATATAGTTTTCAATGATGTGCTTATTCCCTTTCCCAC
>JBFLWV010000011.1:0-32559 GCA_040757655.1 Patescibacteria group bacterium
GGTGTCAATGCCACAGGGTATTTTTTTGTCCGCATAGGCGTTTGGTGTTTGTTTGAGTTGCTAAAATCGGCCTTATGCGTTCATTCTATCATATTTATCAGTAAAAATTAAGTGGATGTGGTACTAGCCTGTTTTTGAGCTTGTTCGGTTTCTTCTAGGGGAACAAACTCAGAAATGAGCTGAGATAAGGGCTTTTTGTCAAACAGAGACACGTTCAAAATCTGTAGAATTTCGTACGAGTTCCTTTCAATTCCCAGTTTCTTTTTCGCGATGACAACCAGCAGGTAAGCGCAGAGTGCAGTGCAGATTTGGGTCTTTACCGCGTTCTCGAAACGTCCCCAGAAGACCTCGATGCTTAAGTGCTGTTTCAGCCACTTGAAGAACAGCTCGATCTGCCAGCGATAGTTGTAGAGGAGGGCAACCGTGTACGCGTCAAGTTCAAAGTTGTTCGTCAGGAACACGTAGAGCTGATCGGTCTCCGCATCGTAATACTTGATCCGCCTCAGGTATTCAGGGTAATCCTTGCGGGCCTGGTAACCCTTCAGCGCGATAGTTTGGTCGCAGCGCACGCCCGTGCTCTTGTCTATGGCATGAGAGTAGAGGCGGCGGAATGACATGTTGTCCTTGGCGCGGGTCACGAAGTACGCAGCCGCCCGATGAATTGTGAACAGGCGCCGGTAATCGACGTATCCGCGATCGAATGCGTAATACGCGCCAGCCTCAAAGACAATGCGGTCAAGGAAGAACACGTCAGGCTCTTTTCCGCTAGAAAAGTCGAAAAATGACGGTATATTGCCAGCGAGATTCAGTTCAAGATGGAGCTTGACCGCCGCGCGTTTCTTGACCAACCGCGCCCACGGGAACAAACGCAGGCACAGCTCGATTGTAGTTGAATCAATGACATAGGCAGGGCCGTCAAGGTCAAGACCGACCGGATGATCGCCAGCGTACAATGCGCGCGCCTCGTGGATGAGCGGTGCGGCATAATCGCGCCAGATGCGCCAATCGCGTTCCTCATTGGCATGGGCAAGGGTGTTGCGCGCGGGCGGAACCCGGAACCCGAAGTGGTAGAGTTTCTCGCGGTGCGCGCCGAGACACACCACGATACCGCGCAGGCTCTTGCGCTGGGACAACTGCCCGAACACCAACGCCAGGAATTGTTCCCAGCAGGTGAAACGCTTGATCCAATAGTCGCCCCGATACTTCCTCACGCACTGGTTGAATTGATAACGAACAACAAAATCCATGATCTGGGAAAAGACGAATTTTCCTTGATGCATATGAGATAATTGAGCGGATAATCGTCAATTATCCCATGACTGGAATTCAAATCGAAAAATTCGTTTTTCTCAGATAGTGGCTCAGGTTAGCGTCATTTGACGATTGTATTAAAAATTAATGGGACATGAGTGATATAACACTGCTATAATCGCTACACTCAATTCATTCATTCCCTACCACACACGCGGATAAGGATTCTACCGCATCATCCCTGAATACCTGGGAAACATAAGGAAGGTGAGTGAGGCGAGAATAAGGAGCGCGAAGAGCACCCATTGCAGCGTGCGATCAATCCGCAGGATTGAGAGCCCCACCATAATGAGCATGAGAGGCCACAAACGTCCGACCATGCGCCAATTCAAGTGAAACCACCCAAAATTCTGAAACAAGAGCAGGATACCAAGCCCAATGAATATGATTCCAAAAAATACTTTGTGATCATTAGTGTGGTGATTGGGGTCAGACATATGCCTTACGAGTCATGAGTCTTTGTGAAAAGCCATATACCGAATCCCACAAGTATGAGAGGCCAGTATTGCCAGATATTCCAATGGGGGGCGAAATTGTTGATAAAAAATATGATACCAAGCACGATAAGGATGATACCCACTCTACCTCCTTCGTGTCCACGAGCCGACACAGAAGTTGCTGGCTTTGACTCGAACGAACTGCGCTTCATGCGCTCTTCAAGAGGTAATGGTTCTTCTAGTATCACGATCCACATCACCAAATAACACAGGAATCCAATCCCTCCCCACAGCGCTGCCATGACAAACAACACGCGGATGAGCACTGGGTCAATCTGGAAATACTCTCCCAATCCCCCGCACACGCCGGCAATCATCCTGTTTTCCCGTGAACGATAGAGTTTGCTGGACATAATGAGTTAAATCCCAATAGATCAATTAAATTCAAAAGTCAAAAATCAAAATTCAAAATTGCAAGGCAAAATTCAAAACTTTTGACTTTTTACTTGAATCTTTGACTTTTGCATTTTGAGTTTTGAATTAACAATATGGACATTGGTCATTTACTTGACATTGGAAGATTTTATTTTGGATTTCTCATCCGTTTCTCCATCTCAAGCACATGGAGCGTGGTCTTCAACACGGTATCCGGCTGGAGGGCGATGGAATTGATCCCCTCCTTCACCAGAAATTCCGCCATTTCGGGAAAATCGGACGGCCCTTGGCCGCAGATGCCTATCTTCGTGTGCGTCTCGTGGGCAGACTGAATGACTGAAGAGATGAGCCGCTTTACCGCTTCGTTGCGCTCATCGCCGATATGGGAGATAAGACCCGAATCGCGGTCAAGCCCAAGCGTGAGCTGGGTAAGGTCATTCGACCCAATGGAAAATCCGTCAAACACTTCTGCAAATTCTTTCGCGAGAATAACGTTTGAAGGGATTTCCACCATGACATAGAGTTCAAGGCCGTCTTTCCCGCGGACCAGCCCATTCTGCGCTAAAACCTCTACCACTTTTTTGCCCTCTTCCACGGTTCTGCAGAAAGGCACCATGACTTTCACGTTCTTCAATCCCATTTCCCCGCGCACCTTCTTAAGCGCCCGGCACTCAAGGGCAAATCCCGGCATGTAGTTCGGATCATAGTAGCGCGATGCGCCGCGCCAGCCGATCATGGGATTGCGCTCTTCAGGCTCAAACTCCTTACCGCCAATCAATGACGCATATTCGCTCGTCTTAAAATCAGACAAACGCACAATCACGTCACGAGGATGAAACGCCGCAGCAATACGTGCGATGCCGTAGGCCAGCTGATCAACGAAATATTTCTGTTTGTCATGCTCATACGCGGTAATCTTCGCGATCTCGCGCTGCGCGCGTTTGTCCTTCAAGCGTCCATAGTGCACCAACGCGAGCGGATGAATCCGCACGTAATTGCTAATAATAAATTCAAGGCGCGCAAGCCCCACGCCTTGATTCGGAATGCTCGCAAAATGGAATGCCTGATCTGGCTCTCCCACGATCATCATCATCTGCGTTTTTGGCGTCTTTAAATGTTTAAGATTCACTTTCGTCACCGTAAACGGAATAGCACCGCGATACACCACCCCCTGTTCACCTTCTGCGCAACTCACGGTTACCGCTTCTCCTGTCTTGAGCACTTTCGTGCCGCTTCCCGTACCCACGACCGCAGGGATGCCAAGCTCCCGTGACACGATGGCGGCGTGCGCGGTCCGCCCACCGGAATCAGTGACAATTGCCGAAGCGATTTTCATGATGGGCTCCCAGTCTGGATCAGTCATGGTCGTGACGAGCACCTCGCCTTTTTGGAATTCGCGGATACCCGCGATGTTCTTAATCACCCGCACTTTGCCGCTGCCAATCTTATTGCCTACCGCGATCCCGGTAAGCGCTATAGCGCTTTTCCTCCGCTCCGCGCTCTGTCCCATGTGATAGGTCTCCAGCACATTCACATCCTTACGCGCCATGACGGTCTCTGGGCGCGCCTGCACGATAAACAACTTTCCCGTGAGCCCATCCTTTGCCCATTCAATGTCCATGGGCTTGCCATAATGCTCCTCAATAAGCACCCCCCACTGCGCGAGCGTGAGGATATCACGGTCAGCGAGGCAATACCGCAGCTGATCCTTCGTGGGGACTTTGGTGTTGCGCGTACCATGAGGGGCGAATACCATCCGGTATTGTTTTGCGCCGAGTTTCTTGGAGATAATGGCAGAAGCGCCCTGCCGCAGGGTAGGCTTGAAGACAAGGTATTCATCAGGATTTGCCATACCCTGCACGATATTCTCGCCCAAACCCCAGATGCCATTGATGATCACGGTATCGCGGAACCCTGACTCGGTGTCAATGGTAAAGAGGACGCCGGATGCGCCGCGGTCTGCGCGAACCATGGTTTGCACGCCAATGGAGAGCGCTACCTCTTTCTTGGCATACCCTTTATCGACGCGGTACGATATGGCACGGTTCGTGTACAACGAAGCGTATGCATCGCGCACCGCCTCAAGAAGCGCCTCCTCCCCAACCACATTCAGATACGTCTCTTGCTGGCCTGCAAAGGAAGCATCAGGGAGATCCTCCGCGGTCGCAGACGAGCGCACGGCAACGCTTGCCTTATTTGTCTTGAGAGTGCGGGAAAGCGCGCGATAATGGTTGAGGAGCGCGCGCGTCAGAGGGTGTGGGAGCGGTGCGTTGCGGATCGCATGCCGCACTGACTCACCCACCATTGAGAGCTGTTTCAAATTTGAGGTATCCAGCCCTCGTAAAAGCTTTGGCACGGTGCGATGGAGACCGTTGGTACGAAAAAAGAGACGATATGCATGTGCCGTGAGGGCGAATCCATCAGGCACGTTCACTCCCTTCGCGGCCAGCGTCCTCACCATTTCCCCCAGAGAAGCGTTTTTCCCTCCTACCTCGGGAATGTCCCGGATCGTGAGGGAGCGGAACGGCACGATGAGACGGCGTGGTGTAGTAGCCATGGTATTATGGGTGAGGAATAATCTTTGTGAAATCTTTATATAATTCAAAAAGGAACAAGAGGGAAAGGGGAATATAGAAGAGCGCGACGATTGCCTGCCAATGAAAGGGGATCTGTGGCACTCTCGCTGCATCAAAAATCGCGTTCAGTACATAAAGCATGAGTGCAAACACTACGGTACGCCAGAGGATGTCCCAAAAAAACTTCCGGAAAAGTGCGAAGCTACCTTTAAGCGCCGCCATGAGGGAACGTTCGCCTTCCACCACCGCAAAATTGGCAAACCCGAAGAGCGCCGCGCTCACCAACATCGTCAGCGTGAAGACCGACAGCAACACCCTGTTCATCCACGAGAGGCCTGCAGGGCCCCACGCTCCTGTGTAGCGTTGGACGAAGCTCGCCATGAGTACGAGTATAAAATAAACCAAGGCAATCGTTAAAAATAATCCTACGAGCATACCGAGGATTTTTGGGTATATGCGGAGTCCTTGTTTCACTGCCGCCCATATCTTCCGTTTCCCCGAAGGGTTGAGCGCGATCGCGCACACGAGGGAACTCTGGTACCACACCTGCAGGAGGAGCGAGAGCGCCATCACCGCTATTGCCACCACCATGGATGCGCGGGAAAGCGTAAGCAGGGCAGAAAGCCCCTCAAACGCATTCACCCCTACGCCGCTTGTTACGTTGTCCAAGAATACGCTGAACGCAAACGTTCCAAAAAACGCCAACTGGACGAGCAATCCTGCGACGTTAAAGAGGACGATAAGTCCCGCGATGAGGCCAAACCGCGCCACGAGCCCGCGCCACGTCGCACGCACCTCGACCCACCAGGAGGGGAGAGTATTTTTGGATGCCGAGTGAACCTCGGTAGGAAATAAAGTGGTAGGCATACCCGTAAATATTAATTACACACAATTTAATATTCAAAACCCTTTAAGATGTGAGGTTTCAAAAATCTGCCCAGAATACCCTCCTCCGCTACAACACCAGTTACGATTGTCGAAATACCATCGATAGCACTGTACTGCGCAGCGGTCAGGATCATTGGTATTTTCCAATTGCGTGGTAAGATCATACTGCGGTGGATACGTATTCCTACCCACATTGCCATACGCATAGGAATAATTGCCTGTCGTCCAGGGGCCTGCAGCAGTATTCCGTGGATCAAGCGGCATCCGAGGCAAAAATTCTTCCAAGCCGGGGATCCAGTTGCCGCCTGAAGTACTATAGTAATAACCATTGCAGTCATACCCGCAGGAGGAAGGAGGGTAATAGCCGTACTTGTCAAAATATAAATCCAGGGCTTTCCTAATCTGCGTTAAATCAGCCTTGCGCCGCGCATCGCGCCCCTTTTCCCGCGCATTCTTTAACGCAATAAACGCAAAGGTGGCTAATAAACCAATAATAGAAATCACCACTAATAGTTCAATTAAAGTAAATCCTCCGTTATATTTTTTAGGCATGGACAATAAATTTTATTTGAGAAGAAAAAACTCTACGCGGATGGAGGAATTCGTTTTTTCAGCATCAACTTCTCATGCAGTGTGCGAATCCCGAGGCCGATGAGGAGACCACACATTACTAAAATTATAAGGGTTGAAAAATACTTTATGTTACCAACTAATAAAGGTATCAGTAATATAGGTGCCACGCCCCAGATATTATATTTAAACCAACGCGAATTTACTTTTAGTAATTGTAAACAAAGACTCAAGGTAAACACATATATAAAAACAAAACCATCCAAACTAGACCCTGGATTAACTACCGATAAACTTCCAGGTTCTATATCAGCTATAGTTGTAAATATTTTCCCCACCTTCTCACTAAATATGATACCTAATCCAATCGCCAATATGAACGATGGGAAAGTATTTTTTTGTAGTTGAGTCATAAGGTTTTTATAAATTCCCCCTCACATAGAGAAGGTCCTCTCTAAGTATACCATACCCTTCAAGAGTAATCTGATGGAGTCTGAAGAGAGTATCAAGAACTCTCAAGGCAGCATCGATGAAGGAGATGACCTTGGTTTTCAGGATCGGGGTAAGAGGGGGAGGGTTATTGAAGATGGGAGTGAGTCTCTCAACGAGGGTGCGGAGGGTAACCACGATTTGGGGGGTGGGGAACCAGCCGTGGGTGATGCCGTACTCAACATCTTGAGTATACTGGTAGGAGTGGCGATGAGGGAGAAGGTGGTGGAGGTGGAGGTGGTGTTGCCGAGGAAATCCTCTCCTTCCATGGTGAAGGTGTGGGTACCGAGATGAAGGGTGGGGAGCTCGAGGGTGTTATGAGTGATGAGGGGTGAGGAGGGAGAGGTGAAGGTGCCTTGGATGGTGGTATCTACCGAGGTAGTGGCGTAAAGGGGTGGAGACTCATCAGTGAGGGTGGAGGAAAGGGTGAGGGTTTCGTAGTGCTCGTAGACTGCATCAGGGAGAGGTGAGGTGAAGGTGATACTGGGAGGTTCGGTATCAGCGGGGAGAAGTATGATCGGTTCTTCCGAGGTGATCTCATTGAGCTGCACCTTGAATTCCTTGGTTTCTCCTGGAGCAAGGGTGAGGGTGGTGGTGGCGGTGGGAGGTGTGGGATCGGTGAGGGGGTCGGGGGAAGTAAGGGCTTCGTCGAGAAGAACGGCTTCCAAGGTAACCTCTCCCCCATTGCCAGTGCCCATGAGGGTTATAGTATACTCATTGTCTTCTGGGTTGGGTATCCCAACGATTTGTGGATGTGCTTCTGGGCCTGTAGCAGCACTGTACGGGATGTTGACGAGGGTGGTGTGAGTGAAGGGATCATACCCTACCTGTCTCCCTTCGCTGTCAGTGACCAGTAGAGTGGCGGGAGAGTAGATGAAGATAAAGAGCATGCGCGAGACTGTCTCACGTAATACTCCTGATGGTTGGTATTCTCTGCCCGTGAGCGTTTTATTGACGGAAGGAATGCCGTCGGTAACGAGCTGTCGGTGCGCTGCAGGAAGGTCAGTGGTAGCGAGGGGTGGAAGCGTGGGATCGACTGGGGGAGCGAGAGCGCTCTCTATGGTTATGGTTTCGTCTCCGTCATTATAAATCTTCTCTTCAACTTTCCCATGCTCCCATCGAGATTGTTCAGGATCGCCTACCTTCAATCGAGCGAGGGTGAAGAAATCGTCACTTGTAACAGTACACATCTGTATACGTTGGTAGAGACGAGAGAGATTTGTAGGAGTATTTAATAGCTCTAAAAATGGATTTGTTGGATAATTACTCGGATAGATACGTAATTCAGCACTACCGTTATCGATGAGGTAAGAATATATTGGAAGAAGTTGTGAGATAGATATCACCTGTTGATGTATATAATCCAATGAGTCTAAGTATCCATGTTCTCTCGCCTCGAAAATTATTTTCAATTTCAATAATTGATCAGCAAAACCGTCATACCCTTCAAATCCCTCCCACCATGAATATGCCTTGGGTGCCCCTTTATGCGGTGTCCAAATAGTTATTAGCTGGTCAACGTCTCCTCCATATTCGTCCGATTCAATGTATTGTCGTGATACCAAGCCGCCCATAGAATGGGCAACAATGTCTACTTTAGAATATCCTGTTGCTGTCTTTACAAACTCGATTCTCTCCTTAAGCTGGTGCGCAGTGATAGTATTATCCTGCCGCCAGTTGTAGGGGAAGGCAAATACCTTGGAGGTACCGTAGGTGTTAATGAGTTCGGTGACAAGATTGTCATAGGTACCTAACCATGGATCAAGCACTAATCCATTCCAGCTAAGGTTAGGATATATCTGTTGATATGGTAGCTGCTCCCACGATCCTATAATCCCCGGTATCACGATGACTGGCTCAAGATCCGAGATAGGTATAGTGTCCTTACCCACCCAAGGATCGTAAAGCACAGGACCGTCAAAGATCGCCGCGCCGGTGCCGCGAGGATTGGAAGCAACAGAGGGTCCGGAGGGGTCTCCCCACCAAGAATCACGGGCGTCTACAGGTTGGGTGGTAAACCAGTGATTTATGGCAACGCCCACGCGGTCAAACCTGCTTCCGCGGAGCGAGAGAGGAAGAGAGGCACGAACGCCATAGGCAGAATCGGTGACCGTGAGGTAATTAATATCATACGTGCAGGTCGCAGGGTCATACTGGAGATGATCGAGGGCGACGTCAGTGTATCTCACGATGAGATGTTGAAGCTGAATAAAACAATTCTCACCCGAGGTAGTAAGCTGGATGCGTCCCCAGTCACCAGGAGCAGGAGAAGAGGAGGAGCCGTCGCCAGTCACATCTGTACCATCAGAGTCATCAGCCCAAGAAGTGATAATCACCGGCTCCTCAGCAGTGCCGTGCACGGTAAAGATGCCATTTACAATAATGTTACTCTTCACGTAGAAACCAAAATTAAGGAAGGGAGGACCCACCTTGAGGACCACTCCAGGCTCGAGCGTCAGCGTAGCTCCTTGATCTAAATACAGGCCTGTAGGTGCGTACCATGGATTACCTTCCTTGGTGAGCGTCTGACCGGAAATGACATGTCCAGTCCAGTAGTCTACCTGCACGAGGCTATAGGATGATTGGGCATGAACAGTAATGGGCAGAAATAGGAATAAGGAAAAACTGATGGGCAATAATAATCTATGGGCGGAGAGGCATCTCACCCATGTGGTACAATACACGACAATGGTATTCATCATAAAAAAGATTACCCTTCAACAATCTCGGTATAACGAGGATGGCTCTTGCTCGCAAGAGCCACAATCCCGCCAATGCAATATCCGAAGAGCGCGGTGAGCACCGGCTCCATCGTGAAATTGAATAACGTCCACACCTCGCGCACCACAAAAAACCGCACGAACGCAAGTGCAAGCCCCAGCGCGAACCCTGCGCACGCTGCGCCTATCGCTGCTACTTTTGCTGATACCGCACGCTTCACCGCGAATTGCCGCCCCACCCATGCAAAGAGACAAAGCTTTGCCACAAACGTGCTCGCATCTGCCGCATCAGCCCACACATTTGGCACGATGAGCGCACTCAGTGTCATAACAATAATAATCCCCCCTGCGATAAAGAGAGGGGAGCGTACTTCTTTCAGATACCATCCCAGGTCAATGTCATAAATGAGCGTGCCTTTTTTCTCCGCACGCACTGCCACGCCACCTTGGGAGGAAGGCGTCAACGACCCCCCTTCTTGCGGGGTGGAAGGAGATTCTAAAAGAGATTCTAAACGAGTCTCGTCGGCCATGTATGCTAATAATTATGTGTACATCATTATACAATATTTTTCGCTCACCCACAATAAAAGCACCGCTCTTCTAAAGCGATGCTCTTGCTGAATCATTATGTAAGGATGGTCGTTATCAAAAACCCTCCGCAATCTCAACTCTTAATCTCAAGCGAGGAGTGGTTGTAGTAAAAAGCGTCTCGGAGGGCGAGCGGACATGGATCATTATCTTCCCATAACGAAGGTTGGTCGTTAAAAGGAAACCCTTCGGAGCCTGAGCGGGCATGGTCTCCCGCTTATACGGGAGGAGCGAACGCGAGATGGAGCGCCCCGACTCGCTGGAGTCGGGGACGCGTGTTTCCTTAACGACCAACCGAGTGCCCTAGTATTCCATATCCTCCCCGCCCATACCTCCCATACCACCCGGCATACCGCCGCCTTTCTCCTCTTTCTTTTCAGGCAAATCAGTCACGACGGCTTCAGTCGTGATGAGCATGGCTGCGATGGATGCCGCATTTTGGAGTGCATAGCGGGTGACTTTCGTGGGATCAATAATTCCCGCCTTCACTAAGTCCTCATAGCGGTTATCTGCGGCGTTGTAGCCGAATGGTCCCTCATGTTTCTTCACTTCTTCCACCACGACAGAACCATCCTTACCCGCATTGTAGGCAATCTGTCGTAAGGGCTCTTCTAACGCCCGCCGTAAGATATCTATCCCGATCTTTTCCTCACCACTCACGGTCAAGTGATCGAGCGCAGGCATGGCGCGCACGAGTGCCACACCACCGCCCACGACAATGCCCTCTTCAATCGCTGCCTTAGTGGCAGAAACCGCGTCCTCTACCCTGTGCTTTTTCTCTTTCATCTCGGTTTCCGTCGCAGCGCCCACTTTAAGCACCGCAACCCCGCCGGAGAGCTTTGCTAAGCGTTCCTGGAGTTTCTCCTTATCAAACTCTGAATCAGTGAGTTCAATCTCTTTCTTCACCTGACTAATGCGATCCTGAATCTTTTTGTGATCTCCATGACCTTCAACAATGGTGGTATCCTCCTTGGTTGCAATCACCTTCCGTGCGCGCCCAAGGTCACTCACTTCGGTATTCTCCAACTTCAATCCCACCTCGTCGGAAATCACCCGCCCGCCTGTGACCACTGCGATGTCCTGCAGCATTTCTTTTCTGCGATCGCCAAAGCCTGGCGCTTTCACCGCGAGCGAATGGAAGGTGCCGCGAATCTTATTGACCACCAAGGTCGCGAGCGCTTCTCCTTCCACGTCCTCCGCGATAATCACGAGATTCTTCTTGCCGGTCTGCGCGATCTTTTCAAGAAGAGGCAAGATGTCATTGATTGCAGAAATCTTTTTGTCGGTAATGAGAATGTACGGATCTTCATACACCGCCTCCATACGAGACGGATCAGTGATCATATAGGGGGAGACGTATCCTTTGTCGAATTGTAATCCTTCCACCATTTCCTTCTCGATCCCGAATGATTGTGATTCCTCCACCGTCACGACGCCATCTTTGCCCACCTTATCAATCACCTCTGCAATGGTCTTGCCGATCTCAGGATCGTTCGCAGAGATCGCAGCCACCTGTGCAATCTCGTCTTTGCCCGTGACGGGTTTACTAATTTTATTCTTCAACTCATTCACAATCATATCTACACCCTTCTCAATACCGCGCTTCACAACCATGGGATTCGCACCCGCAGCAACCACTTTCAAGCCCTCATGGATCATTGCCTGCGCAAGCACTGTTGCGGTCGTCGTTCCATCACCTGCGATATCGTTGGTCTTGGTTGCCACTTCCTTCACCAACTGTGCGCCTACATTCTCAAACTTTTCATCAAGCTCGATCTCCTTCGCGATGGTCACGCCATCATTGGTGATGGTGGGGCTGCCATAACCTTTATCAAGCACCACATTTCGCCCGCGAGGACCAAGCGTCACTTTGACCGCATTCGCGAGTCTATCGACACCTCGCTTGAGCGACGTGCGTGCCCGTTCGTTATACACGACTTGTTTAGCCATAGCCATACTTTAATCTTTAATTAAGATTCTATGATTGCCAGTACATCGGACTCCTGCAAGACGAGGTATTCCTCGTCTTTGTTGACCTTGACTTCGTCTGGCGAATACTTTTTAAATACCACCTTGTCACCGACCTTGACTGACATGGCGGCGCGCTGGCCATTCTCAAGTAATTTGCCAGGCCCTACGGCGATTACTTCGCCTTTTTCCGGCTTTTCCTTGTCCGCCGTCTGCGGCAACACCAAACCGGCCTTGGTGTACTCCTCCTCTTGTATGGACTTCACGATGATATGATCGTGGAGTGGTTTTAGTTTCATACGCTCTACTATCCTCTGCGTCGATCTGCGTCATCATCTGCGTTATTTCGGCCCTCTATGCCTGGATAGAAGCAGAAATACGCGGATAGTTACGCAGAATTACGCAGAAATATATTAAATTATAATTAGGATTAGCAGTCCCGACCAAAGAGTGCTAATTGCTCCCCTATCTTACGAATTCCACGTTTTCCTGTCAAGCCCAGTAGACATCCCCACGTAACTGCTCACTGGGTATGACTCGAGAAGCGAGGGAATCGCGATTTTTGAGGGCTCTCATCGCTCAAGCTGTGAGAATCGCGGAGAAGAAAAAAATCGTCGGTTCCCGAGCGTATGATCGGGATAGAGGTGGTCAGTGAGCGCGTACATCCCCACAAACCCCGTGAGGTATAAACCTGCAGGAAGTGTCCAGAGGTAATGATCCAGGATGGCAAGCACGGTATAACAAGCAACAACTGGCAGCATCCGTGCACATTTGTAATTTTGGATTTGGAATTTATTTTGGATTTTGGATTTTGGATTTTGGATTTTTACGAAAATAAACCATCCTAACCCCAAGAGAATCACACCCCCTACTCCCAGCTCTATAAGAATAAGTAACGGTATATTATGCACCGGCTGCACATCCCAGATGGGAAGGGCGGGAAAACGCTCACGCATCGCCACCGTGATACCGCCTAATCCGGTCCCGGTTACCCAATGATCACGGAATACGACAAGCGCTTCGGTGAACGCTGCCGCCCGTTTGGTAAAGGAAAGCACCTCAAGTCGTCCAAGGGCGAGAAACCGCACGGACAATGCGGGGAGCGCCAAAAAAATAATCAGTGCACCTCCCAAGGTGAACGCGACCACACCTTTGCGCAGGGGAATTGATACCTTCGGGAGCACGCGCCAGAGGAAAAAGCCGACTACACCAATGCACGCGAGGATGGCTGTCCTGCTCACCGACATAATCACTCCTGCAATGAGTATGATGGGCGCGATATTGAGAAATATCGATCTGCACCATTCCAGAAATGGGTTGGATTGCTCGCGTACGCCCATTGAGGTTGTGCGTAATGCAAGAAAAAACGCGAGGGCTAGCGCTGCAAATCCGCCCAAAGAGTTAGGATGCGGCATGGTGCCGTGCGCGCGCAGCCACCGCCCGCCCGCGGCCTCTACCACGCTCACGCCCAACGTGGACGCCTCCTGCGGCGCCACCCCCAGCCATTTTGACGAGACAAGATCGTCTTGCATGATAAATTGCGCTGCGCCAAAGCCTGATGAAATGACCATTGCCACCACAAACGCAGCGTACGTCCTTCTTACCATAATCATGTCCTGCTGGAAAAGATACTGCCCCGCAATAACGATCAATGCAATGCGAAGCATAACTACCCCAGTGAGCACTGGATCAAGCGCTATCGCCAATTCATACACCACAAATATCGCAGCGATCAGAGTAAACGCATGAGAGCCGCGGGGTGCCGCGTTTCGCCGCGAGGACTGTTTGAGCGAACGAAGTGAGCGAGTTCCGCAGCAAGAAAGGCGGCACCCGCGGCGTAGATACCATACTTCTAATAGAACTCTTCTATACCTCTGCACAAGTATTAAAATCGCAATCACGACAAGCACAATGTCAAACCCATACAGGCTCACTCTCCCATACTCCCACGCACTTCCTCCCACTACCTCGTCGCGGACAATCCAGCGGGTCTGCAGGGGAAGGAGGAAGGCAAAGAGAGGAAAAAGCCAACGTAATGTAAACTCTATAGAACGCATAACGTCGAAATAACTTAGAACTCAAAACGCAGATCTCAAATCCATATCTCAAAACCCGATAGCTTTACGATTTGAGTTGTGGTTTTAAGTTTTGAGATTTGACTTTTGAGCTATCGAGGTAATCCACCTCTCCCTATACTCCTCCCTCCGATCATGGTCATGAAATTTCAAAATATGTTCATCCAATACCACTCCCTGCCGGCGCTTCGCTTCTTCCCGCAGGCGGCGAGGCAAGATGGCATACTGCACGCGGCGCGATAACCGTTCAATCCATTGCCTCCCTCCCAGCCATTCAAAAAATGCCTGGACCGCCCTTCCTCTGCCGGACACGCGGCGCAGGGAAGAGGTGCGGTAGGGAATCGCATAGGGCACTGGCGCGCGCAGGGTGGCGTTTTCACTCCATAAACGTTCGTATACACCCCCTCGATCCCATAACGGCACCATTTGCAAAAGCCAGTACATAAGGTATGGATCTGTTGGATAGGAAGGATCAGAGCCGGGTAGTGCGAGCGGTGAAATATCGAGCGCATCTTCGCTTAAAAAAAACGTAAGATCGATCTTATCCCTTCGCTCTTCTTTCTTTGCGCCAAATCGCTTGAGTGAAGGGCGCAACCCAAGCAGTGCAAGCAAGGTGAGGCATAACGCCCGCACTGTCCACAAGCGCCCCGGCGCGGTGATGATGAGAAAATCTATATCGCTGCCTCGCGCGGCATTGGAATACCCGAGCGTGTTGCACACCGCCACCATGCGCATCCATGGAAGAAACCGGAAAAGGCGCGTTACCGCTTGTGCCCGTTTAAATTTGTTATCGGCAATAAGGTACCGAGCTCTCCGGGTTTCCACCGTGTCCTCCCGTGAGGGAAGAAAAAAGAAAGACCACTGCGATGCGATGGCCTTATCTGCAACCAAAGCGCGCAATCCCTCCAACACTTCCTCATACGACTGCGCACTCCCGCCTGCCTGTTCCCTATCAACGCACAGCCAGCGATACGCCTCCCATGCGGTTAAGGGATAATCAAAAAGGTCAAACCATGAAAGGGTATTGATGAGCGAGTGTTGAAGCGAGGTCATGGGTGCATTATACATATTGCTGAATTTTCTGCTCGAGCGTGGTACGAAAATCCTTCAAGAGCATCGCATGGCTTGCAGGGAGAAATTCTTTCAGTTCGCTTCGAAAATCAATGTCGGCATCCTGCACGAGCTTCAGCACCCTTTCGAGCATTTCTTTCTCCCTCACCTGCGGGTGATTGCCGGAGAGGAGGAAAAAATAATCATAAAAATCCCTTGGCTTTCGACGATTGAATAGCGCGGCGAGTTTCCCCTCGATAATATCTCCCTCCGGCAAATGTACCAGTGCATAGGCAGGCACATAGTCATTTTCAATGACTGACTGAACACCTTTCATTCGCTTTCCACTCCGTAAACTTACTTCAATATGGCTCGACACCGGCTGATCGAATACCGCAAACGTGGCGTCTCCCAAATAACCACCCGTAGTATTCTTCGCAGTATTAAGTTGAACTGAAATACCTGTCTGCTCCACATGCGCGAGTGTGTTCCCAAATATCTCTTCAATTTCGCGTTGCGTAATGCCTGAACCCGTAAAATCCAGATCCTCAGAAAATCGCGGGCTCTTGAGTACGAAGCGAAGCGCGGTTCCTCCCTTAAACAGCAAACGCTCGGCTCCTCTTTCCTGATACAAGAATGATAAAAATACATGCTGGCCATATTCACGCAAGACATTTCCCGGGGAGGTTTGCATGCGCTTAGTAAATTTCTCGAGGCTTTCTTGATTCAGCATAAACATGGTCGATTAATTTCATAAGACTTCTCCTCCCAAATAATCGCGCATACGACTCGACCTTGCGCCGTGATACATTCAAGAGATTCAGACGGTCGTTTAAACCTTTCTTTTTCAAATCCACTATATACAAATAATCCACTAACGCTTTTTCTGGATCGGCGATAAACACGGTGAAGCCCCGCTCTTGCACGGGAGAATATCCGGTAAACGCCGACCGTTTGATTTGTGTATATGAAAATGCAAGCCATCGAGTGACAAATTCCCTCGGCGTTTTTGTAGTTACCGAGGTAATCGTATACACGATCTCCGGAATAATAGAATGACGCGCCATCACCGTTTCCAAAGATACGTAGGACGGCTGCACAAGCTTATTCGCAATGAAGTACTCTGAAGGAAGGCGGGTAGCAAGTGCGTACAACCCATTCTTCAGCCGTAAAAATAAATCACCTTCTTTCTTTGAGTGGTTCTTTAGGTACTCTTCTGCCGCTCGCAAGGAGACGTCAAAAGCTCGCATAAACTCATGGATACTGAACACACGAAGGTCTTGTTCAAGAAGTGTTTGTTGCACTTTCATTGGCTTAAGTTTCGCCATAAATTCACGCTAAATCCTAAGTGACTATTAGAAGTATATCCTCAAATCTACTCACTGTCAATGCTCACTACTATTCAAAAATCGCCCCGTTATTTTAAGGGGCGAGTCTTGTAAATAATGATTTTCTCTACACACCTATGCCCTGCTCGGCCAGAGGTGGCGGCGGCTGATGTGAAGGGGAAGTGCGCGAATCACAGGCGAGAGGGAGAGGAGATAATTCACGGCCAAGAAGGTGAGCGCTATGCCAAGTCCGAATACCGCGCGCTCTATGGCAACCACGGGGATAAGCGCGGTCCATAAGGGGGCCGCCATATTAGTCGCCCAAATCCAGTACGCGCCGCCCACTGCATGTGCGGTAAAGGTAGAGCCAAGGCTTTTCCCCACAAGTGTCTTCCTCAAGGGGGTAAGTGAAATAATTATGGGGATGGTCCAGTAAAGCGCATAGTACCACACCAGCCGGCCAATGTGGTGTTCCCAGAAGATCAGCATCGCAAGGGCAGGTACGCCAATCTCAATCCAGAGCGACTTCCTTCCACGAGATTGCATGATGCTGGCAAAGTAGAGGGTGGCGAACATGAGCGGTAACAAACGAAATACATTCATAACAGTGACCTCTTTCCCTTGGATGATAAAACTTGCAACTTCCGTGAGCAAGACGGTCACGGCACCGCTCACGCCACCGAGGAACGCGCCTACCGCGGGCGCAAAAAGCTGCAAAAGCGTAAAGGTTTGGCCCCTTGCCCCCCACACCGCGCTAACCTTTATCTGGTCAGCGAGCAGCCCCAGAAGAGCGAAAAAAGCAATGACAAATATTTTCTTCTTTGAAATCATAAACTTTATGATTCAATAAGATTACCTTGTCTATCAAATCCACATCCTTGCTTCATTAACGCAGTTCTTAACTCTTTTATTCTCTTCCCTAATACTTTTTTATCCCATACTACTCCTTCTACACCTTGTAACTGAAGTTCTAAGAGTGAACCATTTTTCTCGACTCTCCCGAATTCCAATATCGCCTGCGCCTTCTTGTATGATTCAATCATTTTATCCCGTCGTAACAACTCTTCGTCTTGCACCGCAGATTTCTCCTCCGTTTGAAATCCTTCTACTTCCATATATAAAAGATAGCATCAACGTGCACATTCGTCAAAATAACATAATATGTCCATTAAATGTCCTTTTCTACGACGGATATTGACAGGCATGGTTCCTTGCATTACGATAACTATATAATTATGCACCGACCGCGCACTACCTCTTCCTTCCTTCTCACTTCTCTCCTCCTTACCTTTAGGTTTGGGAAGTAATGGCGTGCAATAAAATCTCTACGTATTACCTCCCACTAAGGGGAGGATTTTTATTTATAACCCTATGCAACAAAATAAAGAATACCTCTACATCTTCGACACCACCCTGCGGGACGGCGAGCAGGTGCCGGGCGCAAAATTGAACACACACGAAAAGGTCATGCTCGCGCGCGAGCTTGCGCGGCTCGGCGTGGATATTATTGAGGCCGGATTCCCCATCTCAAGCCCCGGCGATTTCACCTCGGTGGTTGAAATTTCTAAGGTGGTGGGCGACAAAGTAACCGTATGTGCGCTCACCCGCGCGGTGCACAAAGACATTGATGCGGCAGTTGAAGCGCTCAAATTTGCCGCGCGCCCCCGCATCCATACCGGCATCGGCTCTTCCGACATTCACATTGAAAAAAAATTCAAATCCACGCGCGACAAGGTGCTTGCCCAAGGCGTGGACGCGGTGCGCTATGCAAAACAATTTATAGAGGATGTAGAATTCTACGCGGAAGACGCGGGGCGCGCGGATCCTGCTTTCCTCGCTCAGATGATTGAGGGAGTAATCGCCGCAGGCGCCACAGTCGTGAACATCCCCGACACTACGGGATACTGTTTCCCTGAAGAATGGTATAAAAAGATTAAATATCTCTTTAATCATGTGAAAGGCATTGAAAATGCGAGGTTAAGCGTGCATTGCCACAATGATCTAGGGCTTGCGACCGCAAACACGCTCTCAGGCGTGCGCGCCGGCGCGCGACAGGTGGAAGTGACTATCAACGGCATTGGCGAGCGCGCGGGAAACGCTTCGCTCGAAGAAGTGGTCATGGCGTTAAAGACGCGGCGCGATAATGGATTTAATATACGGATTGACGCAAAACGCCTCGTGCAGGTAAGCAGACTCGTTGCAGAGACCATGGGCATACCGGTCCAGCCCAACAAGGCGATCGTGGGAGCCAATGCATTCGCCCACTCCTCCGGCATCCACCAGGACGGCGTATTGAAAAGCAGAGATAATTATGAAATCATCAATCCGCCCGACGTGGGAGTGGATGTGTCAAAAATCGTGCTCACTGCGCGCTCGGGAAGAGCGGCGCTCAAACACAGGCTCTCACAATTAGGGTATTCAGTTGACGAAAACAATATTGAGTCAGTTTATACTCATTTCCTCCAAATAGCTGATACAAAAAAGGAAGTCATCGATGATGATCTTCAAGCCATGATAAAAAAGCCTGAATTCCATAAACTCAAAGTTTAGATCTCAAAACTCAAAGCCATATCTTAGATCTCAAAGCTATTGGTTTTGAGTTGTGGTTTTGAGATTTGAGTTTTGCGTTTTGAGTTACGTAACTGTATGCCCAAAACCTTGTACGACAAAATCTGGGATGCGCACGTGGTGCATGAAACTGCAGGAGAGCCTGCGATTATGTATATTGATCTTCACCTCATCCACGAGGTAACGTCGCCGCAAGCCTTTGCCGGGCTTAACATGCGCGGGATGCGGGTGCGGCGCCCCGACCTTACCTTTGCCACCATGGACCATGCCGTGCCCTCGCACGGCAGGTTTGAAAAAGTGTGGAAAGATCAGAATGCGCAAAAGCAGATAGCCACGCTTGAAGAGAATTGCAACAAATATGGCATCACGCTGTTTGGACTAGAAAGCGATAAACAAGGCATCGTCCATGTGATAGGGCCGGAATTGGGGCTCACCTCTCCCGGCATGACGATTGTCTGTGGTGACAGCCATACCTCGACCCATGGCGCGTTCGGGGCGCTCGCGTTCGGCATCGGCACGTCAGAGGTTGAACAAGTGTTTGCGACCCAATGCCTTCTGCAGAAGAAATCCAAAACCATGGCCATCACGGTGACCGGCGCATTGCCGCACGGTGTATATGCCAAGGACCTCATCCTTGCTATCATCCAGCGCATTGGTGTGGGAGGCGGTGTGGGCTCTACCATCGAGTACCGCGGAAGCGCGATTGAAAAATTAAGCATGGAAGAGCGGCTTACCGTGTGCAACATGAGCATTGAAGCGGGCGCGCGCGCCGGCATGATTGCGCCGGATGAGAAAACGGTTGAATATCTGATGGATCGGGTAACGCTCGGATTGCCTGTTGAAGAAACACGCGTCCCCGACACCAGCGTGTCGGGGCGCTCCGCTTCGCCGCTGCTGTCCCGCTCCGCGGGAACCATGCCAGCAGCGGCTGCGGAGGGTTTCTTAACAAACAATCCTCGCTTGCGGGAGAGTCAATCTGACGAAATCGCTCCCAACTATCTCCCCCTTCGTAAGGGGGAGATTAAGAAGGGGTATTTGTTGCGCGACGCGCCTGAAATAAAAGAAAAAATAGTGAAGAAATGGCTCTCCTTGCGCAGTGATACTGATGCGGTGTTCGACCGCGAAGTGACCATAGACGCATCTGAAATTGAACCCATGCTCACATGGGGTACCAATCCGGGTATGTCTGTCAAGATTAGTGAACGTATTCCTAATACTACAGAGAATCCGGAAGTGAAAAAAGCACTGGAATATATGGGAATGCAGCCGGGCCAGCCGATTGACGGACAGCATATTGATTATGTCTTTATCGGCAGTTGCACCAACGCCCGCATCGAAGACCTGCGTGTTGCCGCGCAGTTCATGAAAAGGCGCCGCGTAGCGCCGGGACGAGTCGTCTACGTGGTCCCGGGATCGCAGCAGGTGAAAGCGCAGGCGGAAAAGGAGGGATTGAAGGAAATATTCGAGCAGGCGGGCGCGGAGTGGCGCGATCCGGGCTGCAGCATGTGCATTGCCATGAACGGCGACGCGGTGCCGGAAGGCGCCTACTGCGCTTCCACTTCGAACCGCAACTTCATGGGTCGGCAGGGCAAAGGCGCCCGCACGCTCCTCATGTCGCCTGCCATGGCAGCAGTGGCGGCGATTGAGGGAAGAGTGTGCGATGTGCGAAAATACTTTTAATTTTAAAATCCCAAGCCCCAATGCACACACGGTTTTGAGTATTGGACATTTGGATTTTATTTGACATTGGGATTTGGAAATTGGGATTTATTTAATATGCCCCTTGAACCATTTCAAAATTTTTCCTCTACCCTCCTACCGCTGCGTATGGATGATGTGGACACTGACCAAATCATACCCGCGCGATTTTTAATTGCGACGGGAAAGGGAGGATATGGAGAAAACCTGTTCCGCGACCTGCGGTTTGACGCGCAGGGAAAGTTGAGAATGGAGTTTCCGCTCAATAATCCACAATATAAGGGAGCCAATATCCTGCTTGCGCACAAAGATTTCGGGAGCGGCTCTTCACGCGAGCATGCGGTCTGGGCGCTTGTCGGGTACGGATTCAAAGCGGTCATTGCCATAACTTTTGGCGACATCTTTAAAAATAATTGCTATAAAAACGGTCTGCTCCCCATTGCGCTACCAGAGGAAATCGTGGATCAGATGCATGAGGAGACATTGCAAAACTCCAAAGAAGAGGCAACAATAAACCTCAATGACCAGACCGTGCGCTGGAAAGGGAAGAATCATCGCTTCGACATCGAACCCTTCATAAAAACCTGCCTCTGCGACGGGGTGGATGAAATAGGGTATATTTTAAAACACACAGAAGATATTACTGCATATGAAGAAAAAAATATTAATCCTTGAAGGTGACGGCATAGGGCCGGAAGTAACCCGCGAGACAATGAAAGTACTGCGTACGGTGGCGGCATCCTTCGGACATGAGTTTCAATTTTCTGAAGCGCTCATTGGCGCCGCGGCAATCGAGGCTAAAGGCAATCCCCTGCCGCCCGAAACTGTCACCGCGGCAAAACAATCAGATGCAATCCTCCTCGGCGCGGTGGGCCTGCCAAAATTTGACCAGGATCCCTCCGCAACGGTAAGACCGGAACAGGGGTTGCTGAAGCTGCGGAAAGAATTTGACCTCTTCGCCAATATCCGCCCTATAAAGCTCTTTTCGCCGCTCCTTGCTGCATCATCATTGAAATGGGAAGTGTTGGAGGGAGCGGATATTGTGTTTTTTAGAGAGTTGGTGGGCGGCATTTATTTCGGGGAGCCGCGGGGAAGGAACGCAACGCAAGACGAAGCATGGGATACCATGCGCTACACCAAAGATGCGGTACGGAGGATTGCCCGTATGGCATTCGATGCCGCGCGCAGAAGGCGCAACATGCTCTGTTCCGTGGACAAGGCGAACGTCCTCGAGTGTTCTCGTCTGTGGAGGGAAACCGTGAACGAGGTTGCGCGCAATTACCCCGACGTCACGCTCACCCACCTCTATGTGGACAATGCTGCCATGCAGCTGATAAAAAATCCGCGCCAATTTGACGTGGTCCTAACGGAAAACATGTTTGGCGACATCCTGACTGATGAAGCAGCGCAAATCGCGGGAAGCCTCGGCATGCTCGCCTCCGCAAGCTTAGGCCCTCGCATCGGTCTGTTTGAACCCATCCACGGCTCTGCGCCGGATATAGCCGGGAAGGATATCGCAAACCCCATTGCCTCTATCCTATCAGGCGCTATGATGCTTGAGTTTGCGTTCGGTCTTAAGGCAGAATCGGACGCCATCTGGCGCGCGGTCGAGCATGTCCTCAAGGAATGTTATCGGACGCAGGACATTAAAGACGCGACAACGCTGGAGGATAAAATAGTGGGGACACAAGATATGGGGAATTTAATCGCTTCCCAACTTCTGCGTTTATCCGCGTAACTATCCGCGTTTTGTTTTCTCCATCTCCCACCATTTCTTTATTCTCTTCATCCCCTCGCTGATCTCCTCCTGCGTGCCACAGAAGGTGAGACGCAGGTGATTCTTAGCCCTAGGCCCGAACGCAGAACCCGGCGTGGTCACCACTTGTACTTCCTCAAGGAGCCGAGATGAAAGCGTCACATCATCCAATCTTGGAGCGATTATTTTGGGGAAAATATAATAGGAGCCAGCCGGGCGGACGTAGGAGAAAAGGTCAGGCATTTCATCAAGCAAATAGCAGATAAGATCGCGCCTACGGTGCATCTCTTCCAACTCTTCCGTGAACGCATCGTCTGGTAAATCAAGCGCAGACAGGGCCGCGATTTGGGAAATGCGCGGCGCGCTCACAATGGTATTGTCATGGAATTTCATGAATTCCCGCACCAATTCTTCCGGCCCCACGAAGTATCCGACGCGCCAGCCGGTCATGGCGTATTTTTTTGAAAACGACTGCACGGTAATGACGTGATTTCGCGCCTCGGGAACCATGAGGGGATGGAATAGTTTCTTCCCATCAAACACCAGATATTCGTACGGCTCATCTACGATGAGCCACAAATTATGGCGCTGCGCGGTATGCGCCAACAGCTCGATATCTTCCCGCGTATAGACGTGCCCCGTGGGATTATTGGGATTAATGAGAATAATTCCTTTGCTTTTCTCGGTGATCACCCCAAGCAGCGCCTGCTCCGTCAATCCCCATCCCTTTGCTTCATCCAGATGGACATACGACGGGACCAACCCCGTCACTTCCATCTCCTCGATGTGCGACGCAAACCCCGGATCCATGACCAACACCTCGTCGCCCGGATCAAAAAGCACCATCATGAGCCCCATCATCGCTTCCATCGCGCCAGCGCTCACTAGCACTTCTTTCGGCGAAATCTCAAACCCGTAGCGCTTCGGCCAGGTGCGCGCGATTTTTTCGCGCAAGGAGGCAAGCCCCGGCACAGGAGCGTATTTGTCGAGGTCCGGCTCGTGTGCAAACGCTTCGCGCACCGCATCCCGTATCTCCTCCTTGGTCCTAAAGGAAGGCACGCCCCATCCGAATGACACCACATTCTGGTACTCCATGGCCTTCAAAGCCATCTGCTTGATGGCAGAGACTTCGATTTGGGTTATTCTTCGGCTAAATGGACGAATTGGTTTCATCATATATAAACACAATCATGCTAACCTGTTTCTGTAATTTTCAATTTCCAATTCTCAATTTTCAATCAATGACCCAGTGATGCAAACGTTTGAAAATTGATGCATTGAAAATTATTTGAAAATTGGAAATTGAGCATTGAAAATTCATCACTGTATTCTCTCCCACTCAATCTTCACCACATCAACAATCTTCTCCAGCTTCTTAAAAATATAATCGCAATTCTCTCTCGACCCTGCAACCCATACATACATAGTGAACCGCTCGGGATCATCGGGATGGGTCTCTCCGCTGAATTCATATATATTCAGGCTGAACTTGCGCAGTACGTTCGTAATACGGGTCATTACTCCTACTTTGTTCATTGCCTCTAGAGTGACCTTAAAATGATAATTGGTATTTACCATACGTTGAGGTTAAATGTAAAATCCAAAAGCCAAACACCAAAATGATAGACCAAAATGCAAATATTTTTGATTATTGATTTTCATTTTGGATTTTGAGATTTGGATTTTGGATTAATCACTTGTTGCCGCGTATAATTCAGGGGCTGCTATGCCTGCGTTTTTCCTCGGATCTGAAATAATCTGCTCATGGACACCTTTGCCCGCAGGCACCATTGGGTATACATGCTCGTGCTGATCGACTTCTACTTCAACCAATACCGGTCCCGGCGTGGCAATCGCCCATTCCAATGCTCCCCGCAGTGCAGAAGGCTTCGTTACACGCCGTGCAGGAATGCGGTACGCCTCCGCCACTTTCACGAAATCAGGATTTCCGCTGAAGGTGCTGGCGGAAAGGTTCGATCCGTAAAAGAGCTCCTGCCATTGCCGCACCATGCCCAACGAGCCATCGTTCATGAGTACGATTTTTATCTCAACCCTACTTTCTGCAATGGTTGCAAGCTCCTGGATATTCATCTGAAAACTGCCATCGCCGCTTATCGCCCACACCCGCCTCTGGGGAGCGCCAAACTTTGCACCCATGGCTGCGGGCACGCCGAATCCCATGGCTCCCAATCCTCCATGCGAAACATGCGACCGTGAATGCCGGAAACGATAATACCGCATCACCCACATCTGATGACGGCCTACGTCTGATGTGACAATATCTTCCCCTTGGGTTACTTCAGACAGCACGCTCAATGCCCACGCTTGCGAAATTGGTTTATGTTCTTCCTGCGGAACCGGAAGCGCGAATGGCGGCCATGCGGATTTCCACTCTTCAATCATGCGCCACCACTCTGGCCATTCTCGCGCTTTCAGTTGTGGTACTACAGCAGCAAGCGTATCTTTCACATTCCCGACAAACGCAGCTGCAGGGGTGATGATCTTGCAAACCTCTGACGGATCTATTTCAAAATGGACAAATTGCCTGCCGCGAGTAAAACTATCCAATGCGCCAGTCACGCGGTCGTCCCAACGCATACCAATACCGATCACCAGGTTTGATTCTGCAAGCGTCTTGTTCGCGAGCGCGGTGCCGTGCATGCCCACAGAACCAAGGTAGAGCGGGTGATCGAGAGGAAATACGCCAGTGCCTAGCAACGTGTTTGCAACTGGGAGCTGTGCCTTTTCTGCAAACGCCAACAATTCATGCTCCGCCCCACCCAGTTCCACACCATGGCCAGCGAGAATTATGGGGCGTGTATCAGGCTTCTCTAATAAGGTTTCCATCTGTTGCACCGCCGTGCGCACCTCTGCCGTGTCCATGTGGGGGACGTGGTATCCTGGCAGATCCATAACCCTCCCCGCGCGATATTCAATCCTTTTCATGAGCGCGTCTTTGGTCACGTCTACATGCACCGGCCCCGGACGGCCGGATCCGGCGAGATAATACGCAGTGGTGATAATGTCGGCAACCTCTTCCGCGCTCTGTATCAGGAAACTATGCTTCACAATCGGCACCGTTATCCCTATTGAATCCACTTCTTGAAACGCGTCAGATCCTATCAAGGGCGAAGCAACCTGCCCAGTGATGGCGAGCAAGGGAATGGAATCCATGTAGGCGCCCGCAATGCCAGTCACGAGATTCGTAGAACCCGGACCCGAGGTGCCCAAACACACTCCCACCTTTCCGGTCACCCGCGCATAGCCGTCCGCGGCAAATGCGCCTCCCTGCTCATGGCGGATGAGGATATGTTTCAGCTGCGGATATTTCACAAAATGGTCATAGAGCGGCAGCACCACGCCGCCCGGCATGCCCCACATGACGCTAACTTCTACATCCACCAAAGTCTTTAGTAAAATTTCTCCTCCTGTCATCATCATAGATTCATGAATAAATTTCCAAATCCCAATTTCCAAACAAATCCAAAATCCCAATGACCAAACAATTAATTTTTTAACTTATCATTTTTTTCATTGCGACTGCCTCAATTTCTATACATGCTCCTTTTGGCAACGCTGCGACTTGCACGGTCGCGCGCGCAGGATAGGGGGCGCGGAAATATTCAGCATAAATCTCGTTCATCGCGGTGAAATCATTGATATCGGTAAGATACACAGTTGTCTTCACCACCTCTTGCATCCTTCCTCCTGACTCACGCAGCGTCTGTGACAGATTTTCAAGCGCTTGCCGCGTTTCCTCGCGAATGCCGCCCGGAACGAGGGCGCCGGCACTATCAATACCGATGTGGCCGGAGCAATACAGGAAACCTTCCGCGGTTCGCAGAGGCGAGTAAGGCCCGATAGGTTTTGCTCCAGTCTCTAAAACGTACATATCTTATTTTTCGCTTTTCCAATTTTCTGGTCGCAATTGCCGCACGGCCGCGCCTGCTTGCCACATTTCCGAATGTTTCATTTCATCCAACTCTTTCTGCAAATTTTCCCGGTAATGCGGGTCGCTGTTTGCCTCGAGCACGATTTTCGTTTCCTCGCCCGACTGGACTCTTCTGTAGAGTTCTTCAAACACCGGCTCAACTGCTTTGCGGAATTTGTGCCGCCAATCAAGCGCGCCGCGCTGGGCGGTCGTCGAACAGTTTGCATACATCCAGTCCATGCCTTTCTCGGCAATGAGGGGAATGAGGCTCTGCGTCGCCTCTTCCACGGTTTCGTTGAATGCTTCCGACGGAGAATGGCCTTTAGCGCGCAGGAGATTGTACTGCGCCTCCATAATGCCTGCGAGCGCGCCCATGAGCACGCCACGCTCGCCCGTCAAGTCGCTCCACACTTCCTTTTCAAACGTGGTGGGAAATAGGAAGCCTGATCCAATAGCGATACCGCATGCAAGCACACGGTCGCGCGCGCGACCACTTGCGTCCTGAAATACCGCGAAGCTCGCATTGATCCCGCTACCTTTTAAAAAATTTCGGCGCACGGACATGCCTGAACCCTTAGGAGCGACCAAAATAACATCAACGTCCGAAGGAGGCTCGACACCGGTCTGGTCTTTGTAGACGATGGAAAAACCGTGTGAGAAATAGAGCGCCTTACCCTTCGTAAGGTAGGTTTTCAACTGGGGCCAATACGCTTTCTGCCCCGCATCAGAGAGCAAATACTGAATGATGGAGCTGCGCTTTGCCGCTTCATCCAAGTCAAACAAGGTCTCACCCGGCTTCCATCCGTCTTTCACCGCCTTTTCCCACGATTCGCCTCCCTTGCGCTGGCCGACAATGACCTTAAATCCCTGATCGCGCATATTGAGCGACTGCCCCGGCCCCTGCACGCCGTAACCCAAGACCGCGATAATCTCATCTTTTAACACCACGCGCGCGCGCGACAAAGGGAACTCATCCCTGGTCACGACGTCCTCGATGATTCCTCCAAAAATTATTTTCATACTGTGGTTAAAATGATAAACGACTCGTAGAAACACGACTTTGGGTATAAAATTGCCTTTTTATATCTATACCTATATACCACGATCGTTACTAATAGGTATAGATTAAATTCGCTAATACGAATGGCTACATACAACACCTGTTCATACAAACGTCATCTCACTAACTCGTCACCGCTCCTTGCGATGCGCTTCCCACGAGCATGGCGTACTTCCAGAGCACCCCGCGCGGATATTTAAGGGCAGGCGCGCGCCATGCCGCTTTGCGTTTTTCCATTTCTTCACTGTTGACCATAACATTGATTTCTTTCTTGCGCACTTCAATATCGATCACGTCTCCTTCTTTGAGGAGCGCAATCGGACCGCCGACTTGCGCCTCGGGCGTGATATGCCCCACCATGATGCCATGCGTGCCGCCGGAAAAACGCCCGTCCGTGATAAGCGCCACATCCTTTCCCAGCCCTGCGCCCATGAGCGCGGACGAGGGAGAGAGCATTTCGCGCATACCCGGCCCGCCTTTCGGTCCTTCGAAACGGATTACCATCACATCACCTTTTCTGATCCTGCCCTTAAGAATCGCATCAAGCGCGTCTTCCTCTCGCTCGAATACCCGCGCCGGCCCTTGATGTGTGAGCACGCCTTTTCCGGAAAGTTTCATCACCGCCCCCTCGGGCGCGAGATTGCCGCGGAGAATGATAATATGCTTGTCAGGCGGCGCGACTGGCTTATCCACGCGCGCAAATATGTCCTGGCCTTCAGGGTTGTCCGGTGCATTCTCCAAATTCTCCGCCACGGTTTTTCCGGTTACCGTCATACAATCGCCGTGTAACAAGCCGTGCTGCCACAAATGTTTCATAACCATAGGCACCCCGCCGATATTGTGCAAATCTTCCATTACATATTTTCCAAAAGGCGAAAAATTGCCGAGGAGCGGCACACGCGCGGCCACACGCGAGAAATCATTGAGCGTGAGCTCTACACCCGCTTCGTGTGCGATGGCCAGATAATGGAGCACCCCGTTCGTAGATCCTCCTAGCGCCATCACTACCGTAATGGCATTTTCAAACGCCTCTTTTGTTATGATGTCGCGCGCGCGAATGCCGCGCTCGAGAAGATGAAAAAGGGCGGCAACGGTCTTTCTACAGTCGCTTCGTTTGTCTTCCGATACCTCATTCTGCCCATCTACCGCAAGATTGGATGATGACCCGGGTATGGACATGCCCAACGCCTCAATAGAAGACGCCATGGTATTTGCCGTAAACATGCCGCCGCAGGAGCCCGCGCCTGGGCACGAGTGACATTCAATCTGGTGGAGCTCTTCATCGCTTATTTTTCCCGCTGCGTGCGCGCCGATCGCCTCGAACGAACTCACAATGGTGAAGCGCTTATTGCCCAGCATCCCCGGATGGATAGAACCGCCGTAGAGCGTAAGGCCGATGCTGTTATGGCGCGCAAGGGGCATTAACGCCCCAGGGATTGTTTTGTCACACCCTGACAACGTGACCGCGCCGTCCGCCATGTAGGATTCCTGCATGATTTCAATGCTGTCGGCAATCCACTCCCGCGACACGAGCGAATATTTCATGCCCTCCGTGCCCATGCTTTCCCCGTCACTCACCACCGGCGTGCCGAAAATGAACGGTTTGCCGCCCGCGCGCTCCACTTCCCCGACAATAATTCGTCCGAGTTTATCCACGTGATCATTACACGGCGTAGCGTTGGTGTAGGGGCATGCCACGGTAACGATGGGTTTTTCAAAATCCTGATCGCTAAATCCCACTGCCCTCAACATCGCGCGCGCAGCTGCCCGTTTGGGCCACTCCTGGGTTCCGGGCGTGCCGGTAATTCGCTGGCTGTTGCGTGTTACATGTGTGGGAGGCATACGTTATGCATTAACAAATGTGAGCCAATGATAATATTTCTCACTTTCCCCTTTCACAATCGCCTGAAACGCTTCAGTAAGTTTGGCAGTCACCGGACCCGGCGCGCCTTTGAATTCCGTGTCGTCGATTTTTCCGATGCCCGCAATTTCGGTTGCGGTTCCGGTAAAAAAGCACTCGTCCGCTTGCAACGCTTCATCGAGAGAAATGGGGCGCTCCTCTATCACAAATCCTAAATCGCGAGCGAGCGTAATCACCGACATGCGGGTAATGCCCGCGAGAATGGTGCCTAAGGGCGGAGTCGCTATGACGCCATTTTTCACTATGAAAAAATTTTCTCCCGTGCCCTCGGCGATGTTTCCTTCATAATCCAGCTGTATTGCCTCGGTATATCCCGCGTCAACGGCATCCAACCCCGCGAGCATTGAATTGACATAATGGCCGGTGATCTTCGCATCGGTCGCCGACGTCTGCGGATGGATGCGGACTACCTTGGAAACTTTTGCGGTGATGGCGGCGTTGCCAAGGTAGGCGCCCCATGGCCAGACCGCAATCGCGGCATCCACCGGGCATCCTGCGGGATTCACACGCAATTCGCCGTATCCGTAATACATAATGGGGCGAACGTAGCATTCCTTAATTCCATTTTTTCGGATTGTGGCAGCCACCGCTTCCATAAGCTGCTGCTTCGTATAGGGCACCTGCATGCGAAGGCACGACGCGCCATAGAGGAAGCGGTCTATGTGCTTTTCGAGCTGGAATACCGCGGGGCCTTTGGCCGTGGCATACGTGCGGATGCCCTCAAACACGCCTGTGCCATAGTGGAGCGCGTGCGCAAGGACATGGATCTTCGCATCCTGCCAGGGAATAAAATTTCCGTTCATCCAAATGAACTTAGTTTCTTGCATATGGCTATGTGAAAATCATGCTAATAATAAAATCCAAATCCCAAAATCCAAAATGATAGAGAACAATCTTAAAACATTTTACATTTTAAATTTTCATTTTGGTCTTTGGATTTTGGTATTTGGATTAAAACCTTGAACGTAGTGTTAAGATGGTTAAAGCACTTGTCTGACCTTCTGATAGAGCAAATTATACGCTCTCTCAAACGCCACCACCGATGCAGTGATGACATCAGGCGATACGGCAGAACCAGTCACTTTCGCACCGCTCGGGTGCTCAAGGGCAAGATGCACGCGGACAATGGCATCAGTGCCGCCGCGGTCGATCTCCACATCATAATCCACCAGCGCATGCGGGATGCCATGCTGGGATTTGGCAAGCGCCTCTTCTGCTCCTTTGATGACCGCATCAACCGGCCCCACACCCTCATATTCTCCCTCATACGCGCCTCCGTTCAATTTCACGCTTACCCGCGCGCGCGGCATCGCGTGCCGTGGCACGTGAATCGTGAAATCAGCAATGCGCAGTATCTCGGTGTAATCGTACGGTAGTTTAGTCACGTCTTCAAGCAGGAGGTTAAAACTGTGTAAGGTCATTTCTCTCATTTTTTCATGGAACTGTGCCACAGAGATTGCGAGTCGCTCCGCATGCGCATGGTCAAGCACGACGTGGAAAAGCTCCTGCGCTTTTGCAGCAAGGCCGTAAGGGATCGTATCCTTTCCCCAGATGACTGCATCTCCCTGCGCTGCGCTCACCTTGGTGAGTGCATAGAGCTTCTCCTTCCATAATTCTTTCAAGGCAGTGACGGTCGGGGCAATGATGGGCGGTTCCACTGCTCTTACGAGCACGCTCTTGGGATCTTTCAAACCATGGCCAGTTAATACTAAAACGATAGTTTGTTCATTGTTCATTGTTCGTTGTTCGTTATTCACTGTTCCTTGTTCTTTCAATCTCTTCACTCCCGCCCACACCAAGGCGGATGAAGGCTCCACAAACACCGATTCCATCCTGCTTAATTCCTCCTGTGCGTAAAGAATTTCTTCTTCACTGACCGCGATAGCCGCACCGTCGCTCTCTCTGATGGCGCTCAATGCCTTCGTCGCATCCAGCGGATTACCCACATTGGCCGCCTGCGCCACGGTACGGGCAAGCGCTTCCACGGCGACTACGTGCGCCTCCTTCCGTTCCCATGCCTGCACAATGGGTGATGAGCGCGCGGCCTGCACACCAAGGAGCCGCGGCAGACGGTCTATAAGGCCGAGTGAGAAGAGGTCTTTAAAACCCTTAGCAATGCCTGAAATGTTCGTGCCGTTCCCCATGGGCACCGCCACCCAGTCAGGCACGTTCCAATGCAGCTGCTCGATGATCTCATACGCCTGCGTCTTGCTCCCTTCCGCGCGCAAGGCATAATCGCCTGCGAGGAAATAGCCTTCCTCTGACGCCAAAAATTCCGCAAGCCGCACGCAGTCGTTATAGCTCCCGCGGACCGCGATGGGTTTTGCGCAAAAAGCTAAAATCATGGACAGCTTGCCGATGGGCACGCCCTCAGGCACGAAGATGTAGCACTCCAGCCCCGCTTTCGCGGCATACGCCGCGACCGATCCCGCCATATTGCCGGTAGATGCGCACACTACAGCCTTATAGCCGTGCTGCACTGCCCATGAAATCTCCAAAAGCGACCCGCGGTCCTTGAAACACCCGGTGGGATTCTCACTTTCCAATTTTGCCCACACATGGCTCATCCCTTGCTCTTCACCAAGGCGCATGAAAGGTTTTAAGGGCGTCATGCCCTCTTGCAGGCTTACAATTTGCGTGAAGTTCCCTAAGGGGAGCGCGCGCCAATATTTGCTCGAGCGCAGGTTTGACTCGCGCCAATCAGTCTGGTTGATAAAACGGGACAGCTCCTCATAATCGCACAGGAGATCAAGCGGCCCTTTGCATTCCGGACAGCGGTGCACCGCGTCATGAAGGGAAAACGTGCTGCCGCAGTCATGGCAGCGCGCCTGCCAATCCATGAGCAGGGTCGTTTCCTTATGAGGAAGTGATGAATTGGGCATAAAATAACGAGCCTCTGTGGAGGCTCGAGATGTAAAGATTTAATCGTAATGCACATCAAGGCCTCTTAAAGGGGCTTTCCAAGGATAATGCTGATAATAAAATTGACCTTGATGTATCGGTACATAGACTATAATCATCCTACGCCTTCTCCCCTCATCCTGTCAACAGGCAGTGGTATTATTGGATCACACGCATAAATACTGGAACAATATATCGTATTGCCCTATGATGAGGACAGTGAATAGTAATAAGCATTCACGATTTTCATCATATGACAATCGAACAATCGGTCTTGCGCCTTATCTTT
>JBFLWV010000012.1:0-8975 GCA_040757655.1 Patescibacteria group bacterium
GGTCAAGCAGACGCGGATCGACGGGTTGTGCGGTATATTCCTTTTGTTTTGGTGGCATACGTTTTGTTTTTAACGGTAGTATGCCACTATTATCTCAAATTATTGGTTTTTGCGTAACATCAGTTAGGAGGTTTCTCATGTAGGGTTGTATTCCTCGGAATATTTCCACAGGAACATATATATGGTAAAATTTAAACAATCAGTGATAATTCTCACTCATGCACATTCCCGACGGATTTCTGAATCACAATGTTTCGGCGGTTGCGGGTGCCGCGGCGCTTACCGCGGTAGGCTACGCTGTCACCAAAGTGCGCAATGGATTTTTGGAAAAGATTCCCGTGTTCAAAGCGCGATTCGCCACGTTTCCTCCGTCCGGCAGCGCGGACGCGCAAGGATGGCAATTGCACGTGACGAAATGGGGACGGCAGAAGATGTGGCGCTTATCAAGCACCGGCGCGCTCATCTTTGCCGCGCAAATGGTGAATTTTCCCATATCGGACGGCACGTCAGGCCATTTGCTCGGGGGCGTACTTGCCGCGCTTGTGTTAGGGCCGTATGAAGCACTTCTTGCCATCACTGCGGTATTGGCGGTACAGGCGTTCGCATTTGGCGATGGGGGGATCGCTGCGCTCGGCGCCAATATAGTCAATATGGGATTGGTGGGCACAGTGGGCGGCTATACGTCGTTCATTGCGATAAAAAAGTTGATGAAATCATATGTGCAGGGAGTCTGGTTAAGTGCTGCGGCGGCGGCATGGCTTTCAGTGGCGGCGGCGGCAGGATTCGCATCAGTATAACTTGCGCTTTCTGGCACTATACCGTTTACGCGCGTGCTTTTTGCAATGCTCAAGTATCACGTATTAATCGGCGTGGGCGAAGCGGCAATAACCTTTCTCGTACTTCGCGTTTTAGAGAGACGTCATTATCCGCTCGCAATGAATCCCCATAATTCTTGAGCGCATATGAAACGGATTACCGGTTATCATGTATTGGCAGCGGCATTGATCATTGCAGGTTTTGTATCGTTATTTGCGTCCGCATCGCCAGACGGTTTGGAAAAAGTAGCTGAAGAGCAGCAGTTTTTAATGTGCAGTGTTACGTTTTTGCACGGCTTTATGCCTGATTATTCGGTGCCAGGTATTCCGTTTCCGCATGGCGCCGCATCACTTGCCGGCATCATCGGCACGCTTCTGGTGTGCGCGGTGCTCGCAGCAATCGGAACGTTCCTTTTCCGCGCGGATCATGACAGGTATCGTCCATGATTATCAGACATCGTAAAATTACCATCATCGGCGCAGGCTACGTGGGATCCACGACTGCTTTTGCGCCGCTCTCTGCGCGCGCAGTGAACGAGCTTTGCCTCATAGACGTCAATACGGCGCTCGTACGGGCGCAGGTAATGGATTTGCAGCATGCGGTGCCCTTTTTAGGCACTGCCGTGGTTAAGGTGGGAAATTATTCTGATATACGCACGAGCGCGGTGGTGGTGATTGCCGCGGGCGCAAATCAGAAACCCGGAGAGACGCGGCTTGATCTTATCCAAAAAAATTCCGCGCTGATGCGGGAATTGGGCCCCAAGGTGTTTATGATGAACCCCGAAGCGATTGTCATCGTGGTGACCAATCCCGTGGACGTGCTTACCTACCAGCTCATACGCATGTTCCCCGGCAAGAAAAGGCGCATTATCGGTTCAGGCACGGTCCTTGATAGCGCGCGCTTGCGGCATCTCGTGGGTGCGCATTTTAATATTGACCCCACGAGCGTCCACGCGTATATCTGCGGCGAGCATGGCGACAGCGAATTTCCATTGTGGAGCACCGCGAATATCGGCCAAGTGCCTATTCTTTCCTATCCCGGATGCACGAAGCGCACGCTGGATCAGCTATTTATGCAGGCAAAGAATGCAGCCTACACCATCATTGCCGGGAAGCAGGCGACCTATTACGCGATTGCGGCAGGCGTTACGCACATAGTCGAGGCGATATTCGGCGATAGGAATGAGGTCCTGCCGGTTTCTCATTTGCTCATGCATTATCATGGTGTCTCGGACGTATGCCTGAGCGTGCCTGCGGTGGTCGGCAGGAACGGGGTCCGCACGCAGCTCTCCCTTAAATTCAGTGCGCGCGAAGAGCGCCTTTTGCGCCAGTCCGCGGCTCAGCTGAAGAGAGCGCGTAAAGGCATTCATTAATTTTATCATTGCTTTACTTATCCATTTATTATTTTTATGGTATTCACCCTGCCTGCAAATTTCGATCTCAAACGCGTACTCAAAATCGGAGTCATAAGCACCCTGGCAATTATGGTGATTGCGTTTGCCGTCTTATTGGTGAGCGCAACCGTGGGAATATTCACGAAAAAAAGTTCAGTGTCGGTGCTGCAAGCGCCATATGCAGGTATCACGAATAGCATACCCTCGCAGGGAAGGGGGGGAAAATACAGCGAGGACGCCTCTTATGGCGTTGAGGGGAGCGCACCAGGGCTTTCCGTGAGAAATATCGCACCGTTTCCACCGATACAGAATGGCGGCACCACCGGCAGCGATGCGGAAGCGTATGAGGTGCGGCAGTATAGCGGTACCATTGAAACGCGCGATAAAAATGAAGCTTGTAATGCGCTGTTTAACCTAAAGGCGAAAGACTATGTCGTATTTGAGCAGGCGAACAGCTATGATCAGGGATGTAACTTCACGTTCAAGGTGACGCGCAATCACGTGGAAGAGGTACTGGCGGCGGTGAAAGCATTGCAGCCGCGAGAATTAGTGGAGAACACGCATACCATCAAACAGCAGGTTGAGGATTATACGAGCCAAATCGAGATATTGAGGAAGAAGCAAACTACCATTGAGGACACACTGGAGAAGGCAACCGAGGCGTATAACGAAATAACTGCGCTCGCGCAGCGCACAGGAGATGCGGACAGCCTTGCGAGGATCATTAACAGTAAAATTCAGACCTTGGAGCGTCTGACGCAGGAACGGCTGAATGTGAGTGCCCAGCTTGATAATCTCACGCGCGCCAAAGCGGAACAGCTCGATCGGCTGGAATACACCTATTTTTACTTAACGGTAGTGGAAAGCAAGTTTGTGGATGCCAAGACCTTGAAAGATTTATGGAAGGCGGCTATCAAGGCGTTTGTGCGTGACGTGAATGAGGTGGCGCTGGATGTGAGCGTCAATCTCGTCACGCTGGTCCTGAGAGTGCTCCAGTATCTGCTGTATGCGTTTATCATCTTGGTGGTTGCAAAATACGCATGGAGTCTCGCGAGACGCATTTGGACAGGGCAATCGCCGCCAAAGGTTTAACTATCGAAAGAACGCTTCGGGAATTGATAGCTGCATGAAAGAAAAATGCGGAGGTTTTGTAGTATGGTATGGACATTATCCATGATTACTACGCTATGACAGATGAGGAAATCGCCGGGCTTGTGCAGCAGGGAGATACTGAAACATTTGGTATCCTCGTGGAGCGGTATGGAGATAAATTGACCCGCTATGCGAGGAAATTTCTCGCCAATCGTGAGGACATCGAGGACTTGGTGCAAGAGGTATTCATGAAAGCATATACCAATATTCAGAGTTTCACCACTTCGAGAAAATTTTCTCCGTGGCTCTATCGCATTGCGCACAATGAGTTTATTAACGCGATAAAGAAGAAACGTTGGGAACCCCTGCCTTTTTTTGATCCCGATACCTTGTTTCCTCACCCTCTTTCGCAGGATGTCGCCGATCGCGGGCTCATGAAACGTGAGGTGAAAGAATTAGTTGAACAACATCTCAATAAACTTGATGCAAAATATCGGGAACCCTTAGTGCTCTATTACCTCGAAGGTTTGGATTACACAGAGATTTCAGAAGTTTTACAGCTGCCAGTATCAACCGTGGGGGTGCGATTAAAACGCGGTAAGGAGATGATGAAGAAATATATTACAGAGACTTTATGACAGAATCTTTACGTGATAAAGTATTATCTTCCATAAAAAATGGCAAGGTGCGCATGCGCCCGCGGTGGCATTTTATCCTGAAAACCGCACTTGCCATAAGTGGGGGGATTATTCTAACGCTCGCGTTGCTGTATCTCGTGAGTTTCATATTTTTCGTGTTGAGGGTAAACGGCGTGTGGTTCGTGCCTGTATTTGGGTTCTATGGCGTGCGTACGTTCTTCGTGTCGCTGCCATGGCTGCTCATTATTACCTCCCTCATATTTATCCTCATCTTGGAAACATTGGTACGACATTACTCTTTTGCATACCGGCAGCCGCTCCTCTATTCTATATTGGGGATTCTCATCCTCGTTATTATCGGTGGGTTTGTCGTCGCGCAAGCGCCTTTCCATAAGAAGCTTATGATACGGGCGCAGGAAAACCGACTTCCGGTTACCGGACCATTCTACCGCGAATTTGGGATGCACCGTTTTCGTGACATTCATCCGGGGATTATTGCATCAACTACTGATGATGGGTTCATCTTACGCACCCGACATGGAGAAATGCTCACGATCATGATGGCATCAGAAACACGTCTTCCCTTTGGTTATAATTTTATTGAAGGAGATGGGGTGGTCGTGTTCGGCGAGCGCGATGACGATTCGGTCAAGGCGAGGGGGATCGTGGAGGTGACGAATGAGATGTACCATACACCATTTCTAAAGCGTGGGAATCCCCCTATGATGCGGCCTTCCTTTCCTCCTTTCTGAAATATTTTTTTCTTGCGGTTGTAGTAATGAAGTGAAGGAAAGGTCGTCACATCGTCTTTATTATAATAATGTATGTGGTATGAAAAAGAAGAATATCATTTATACCCTTATTCCTGTTGTAGCGTTGGGGGTGGTCTTGGGAGTGCAGGCTGTATCGGCGCATGGATGGTTTGGTTTGATAAACAACGCCACTCCTCAAGAGATCGCGAGTCGTCAGCAGGTCCGGTTTCAGCAGGAGGCGGATTTGCTGGGGGTAAGTGTGGATGAAGTAAAGAATGCGTGGGCGCAAGGCAAAACCATGCGTGATCTCGCGAGGGGAAAAGGGATCACCGATGCGCAGTTGCAGGAAAAGTTAAAAGCACAACGCGAAGCGCACATGAAAACGCAGTTGCAGGCGCTTGTGGATCAAGGGGTGATCACCCAGGCGCAGGGTGATCAACGGTTCAGCTGGATGACGCAGCAGACAGGGAATGGCTTTCAGGGGTTTGGTATGCATGGTCGTAGAGGTTTTGGATTCCATGGCGGTTTATAGAATAAGTTGACAAAATGATGAAAGGCCGAGGATTGAGAAATTTCGAGCGCTCTGTCCCGCAGGTGCGGGACAGAGGCTTGAGGTTTATCATATACAAAACGTGGTATTGGTTGTAGGAAGTGTTTATGCAGAGTAACGTGGATAGTCGTCTACAGTAACGGGTTTTAAATTGTAGCGTCGGAGCTCGTCTCCAACTCGACCGATCGGTGGCAGGCAAGCTGCCACGCTACAATTGGTACCGTAAACTCAAATATGATTCAAAGATTACTTCTCTTATTACGCACGCATAAGATTAAGGCTCTCATAATCCTCCTCCTTATCATTGGAGGAGGGTATTTTGGGTACACGCGATTGGTAAAGAAGGACGCACCTACCCGCTACGTGCTTGCGGCAGTAGAGAAGGGCGTCATTATTTCTTCGGTAATCGGCAGCGGTCAGGTATCCACCTCTAACCAGGTCGAGCTTAAGCCAAAAGCATCCGGCGACCTCGTCGCATTGAATGTGAAGAATGGTCAGCAAGTGGCTGCGGGGGCGCTTGTTGCCCAGATTGATGCACGGGAAGCGCAAAAGTCAGTTCGCGACGCAGAGGCAAATATAGTGAGTGCAAAGCTGTCACTCGAGAAACTGATGCAGCCAGCAGACACGCTCTCGATCATACAGGCGGAGAATTCCCTTGCACAGGCAAAAGAATCAAAACAGGATGCAGAGGCAGACCTTGTGAAAGCGCATGATGACGCGTTCAATAATATCTCTAATGCGTTTTTGGATCTCCCCGAGGTTATGCAGGGACTGAATGACGTGCTGTACAACGACACGGTCGGCATCAGCGGGCAAGACAATATTCTTGCCTATGCCGATCTGGTGAAGAATTATGACGAGCGGACCACGAGGTACCGTGATGAAGTGGCGGCAAATTATAAAACCGCCTATGATGCATACCAGAAAAATTTTGAGGATTATAAAGCATCATCCCGCAATGCGGACCCGGAGTCCATAGAGGCGCTTTTGAATGAAACCTATGCGACGACGAAGGCAATTGCAGAATCAATCAAGAGTACAAATAATTATATTGATTTTGTCCTTGATATCTTGATTAAATACAAATTAAAAACTCCCGCCGTGACTGCTGCCCACAAAGCAATCCTCGAGTCATATACCAGCACCACAAATTCCCTGCTTCTTCAACTGCTCAATATCATTACCACCATTAAGGCATCAAAGGATACTATCGTGAATAACGAACGAAGCATTGTGGAGAAAACAGAATCCCTGGATAGCCTAAAAGCGGGTGCGGACGAACTTGACATTGCCTCTGCGAAACTATCTGTCACGCAGAAAGAAAATGCGCTTGCCGATGCGAAAGAGAAGCTCGCGGATTATTATGTGCGTGCGCCGTTTGATGGTATTATTGTTGACGTGGGGGTAAAATTACAGGATGGGGGATCAAAAATAATCATTTTGTCCGATGCCACGAAGGTGACAAAGACTGACGAGGGCACGGTGAATGATCTCACCGTAGGCACGCGGGTTGCCGTCACGGGAACATCAAACAGCGATGGCAGCGTGAGCGCCCAGACGATTCAGATTCGGCCTCAAATGCCACCGTCGCCATAATTTGAGTATGCCTTCTACCATCATTGACCATACTGCCGATGTGAGAATGAAAATAGAAGCTCCTACCTTGGAAGGCATTTTCATTGATGCCCTCCATGGCATGATGGATGTCCTTTACTCCTCGAGAAAGGGGGTTAAGGAGAATAAAGGATCCAAGCGGATTATTGCTCTCCATGCAAACGACAGTGCTGTCCTGCTGGTTGATTTTTTGAATGAGGTGTTGGCACAGGCGTACCTTCATCACGAGATTTACTCAACGGTCACGTTTCATGCCTTTTCAGTTACTTCGTTGAAAGCTGAAATCAGCGGGATTCATGTTGATCATTTCGACGAAGACATTAAGGCGGTCACCTATCACGAGGCGAATGTGGTGCAGGAGAAGGAGGGGAGGTGGAAGGCTACGTTGATTTTTGATATATAATATTCCATGGTAACGATTGATGATCTCGTAAACATTGACCACAACGTGTGGGAGATTCCGAAAAGCCACCGACATGATATGCGGGTACCGGCGCGTATTTTAGCGTCCTCGTCCATGCTGGATGAGATTTGCAGAGACCGTTCGCTGGAGCAGATCGTCAATGTGGCTACCCTCCCTGGCATTGTGCGGCACGCCATCGTCATGCCAGACATGCACGAAGGATATGGCTTTCCCATTGGCGGTGTGGCCGCGTTTGAGGTACACAGAGGCATTATTTCTCCCGGTGGCATTGGCTACGATATTAACTGCGGGGTGAGGTTGTTGCGTTCAGACAAAACTATTGCTGAGATGAGGCCGTATCTGGAGAAGGTTGCGCACGCCATTTATCAGGAGGTGCCGTCTGGCGTTGGTAGAGGCGGAAGATTAAAATTAAAAAATAAAGACCTTGACTACGTCTTGATGCACGGAGCGCAGCAGATGGTGGAAGCGGGTTTTGGTAAGAGAGAAGATTTGCAACAGCTGGAATCAGGGGGAAGATTGTCGGAAGCAGACTCCTCCCTTGTGTCTGAACACGCAAAAGATCGTGGTCGTGATCAATTAGGCACGATGGGAGCGGGTAATCATTTCGTGGAAGTAGAGTATATTGATGCGATTTTTGACCCCCATGAAGCACAACGGCTTGGTGTATGTATGAATCAAGTCGTTATCTTGATCCATACAGGCTCGCGGGGTCTTGGCCATCAGATTGCGACTGACTACATTCGCGTGATGATGAAGGCCATGCCGCGCTACAAGATTGTACTGCCTGATCGGGAGCTCGCGTGCGTGCCATTCCAATCAAAAGAAGGTCAGCAGTATTTCCGCGCGATGTCTGCGGGCGCCAATTTTGCATGGGCAAACCGTCAGCTCATCACGTGGGAGGTGCGTCAAGCGTGGCAGGAGGTCTTGGGAGATGCAGGAGGAACGTTAGAAATTGTGTATGACGTGGCCCACAATATTGCAAAGATTGAGAACAATCTCGTCGTGCATCGTAAGGGCGCCACGCGGGCGTTCCCACGTCAGCCAGTGCTGATTCCTGGCAGTATGGGTAGCGGATCGTATATACTTAAGGGGGAGGAAAAAGCAATGGTGGAAAGTTTTGCTTCTAGTTGTCATGGAGCCGGGCGCCGCATGTCGCGCACACAGGCAAAGCGGCAGATCAAGGGAGCAGCTTTAAAAGAGGAACTTCTAAGAAAGGGGATCTTTGTCGCCGCAGGATCGGTTGGTGGGTTGGCGGAAGAAGCGCCAGAGGCGTATAAAAATCTTGATGAGGTCGTCACGGTGATACACGAGGCAGGGATTGCCACAAAAGTTGCCCACGCGCGTCCGGTGGCGGTTATTAAGGGATAATCGTTGTCTTATGAACAAGAAACGAAAACTCGCACAAAAGAAACACCGCAGGAAGGCGGGGAAGAAAATTGCGGCTGTGTGGAACAGATAAATTGAGCAGTATTGATGAGAATCTAGAAAGGCAAGCTTTGTTGGGCGCATGAGAGGACATTATTTTCACGATCGTATTATTAATGTCCTATCGTTTTGTATTATACTATTTTCCTGACTTCGACACTTTCCAAAAATAGCTCTTTGAAAATCAAAAACCCCCTGGAAAATGAGGGGTCAGTTTGGTAAATGGGTGTCCCGTTGGTACAATTGAGGAATGTTTGTACGGCGCAAGAAG
>JBFLWV010000013.1:0-29290 GCA_040757655.1 Patescibacteria group bacterium
GTGGGAAAGGGAATAAGCACATCATTGAAAACTATATCAAACAGCAAGGTCGAGAGCATAATCTTAAGCAGTTGAGACTATTCGAGCTTTAACGCCCTGTGGTCTCTGCCACAGGGCAGATTTACATTACACCTTCGGTTTAATCGCGGAATTACGCGGAAGGTCATTTTGTTTGCGCGCGGAATGACGCGGGAAGATTGAACCCTTGAAATGTAAAGCACTAAATGTCTTTTACGCGATATGTCGTATATTGTATTAGACCTCGAAACCCAGCGGGAATTTTCGGAAATCGGAGGGAGGAACAAAGTGCATCTGCTCGGCGTGTCAGTGGTGGGGACCTATGATTCGGAAGAAGATAAATACCGCGCCTATCGGGAAGAAGAATTGAACGAGCTTGAACAAAAATTATCCCGCAAGCCGATGCTGGTGGGATTTAACATTAAAGGGTTTGATATACCCGTGCTCCAGCCGCACCTCTCACTCTCACTGGTGAGTCTACCGGTGGTTGATATCATGGATGACCTTGCACTTTCGCTGGGCTACCGGGTGTCGCTGGAAAGCGTGGCGCGAGGGACACTGGGCAAGGGTAAAACTGGCCATGGATTGGAGGCCATCAGGTTGTATCGGGAGGGGAAGTGGGATGAATTGATTGAGTACTGCCTGCAGGATGTGCGGTTGACCAAAGAGATTTATGAATACGGACGCGAGAAAGGATATGTAAAATTTTTTGCGGGGTGGGAGACGTATGAGGTGCCGGTGAAGTGGAAGTGACGCTCGGGAAGGCAGTTGGTAGACACGCTCGTCGTTCGGATTGCCCGCAGAAAAAGACGCGGTCCAATTTCCCTGCGAGAAATTGGCTGCTTGGCTCTCGGATTTGCTCTTCCCCCGACACGTAGTGTCGTGGGGAAACCATGCCCGCAAATCCTCCGAGACACTTTTTCTTGCGTACAATCCTCACTTGGAAAACACAACTGCGGAGGGTCTACCCAACTGCCTTCCCTCGCTTAAGAGAATATCGTGGAATCCTCCGAGAAGCTTTTTATCGCGCAGTACTCACGAAGGAATGCAAATGAATTGCCGATAATCAATCCCTCGCTCTCTACTAACTCTAATAAGGAATATATACATTTTTTGGTAGGGGGGAAGAGAAAGGTATTTTCGCGAGTTCGAGGGTTGTTTGCATGAGATAGGCAACGGTAAGTGGACCGATGCCGCCGGGTACGACAGAACGGAAGCCAGGAATGGCAGAGAGGCTTACAGGGTCTGCATCTCCTTTTGTGCCGCCGCCTGGAAGCACCGTGGTGCCGATATCAATAATGGTTGCCCCGGGTTTTACGTAGTCTGCCGTGAGATAGTGCGCGTTGCCAATCGCAGTAATGATGATATCCGCGGATGTCGTTTTTTGTTTGAAATGGGGATCATCGAGTTTGACTGTTTCCGCTTTGCATCCCTCCCGTGAGAGCATAAATGAGAGAGAGAGAGAGAAAATATCGCTCTTCACCGCGAGCACCGCATGTTTTCCTTGCAGAGATTGATGGGTTGCTTTGAGTAGCGCAAGGGCTGCGCGTGCGACCACCGGGAGATGGCGCGGCGCGCCTTTTTGAAGAAGTTGCATGTTCGTTGGATGAAATCCATCCGCGTCCTTGAGAGATGAAATGGCGCGTATGAGCTCATTGGGATCAAGGTGAGGAGGAAGGGGGAGCTGAATAAGAATTGCGTGGATGTCCATGCGCGCATTCAGCTCGTGGATAAGGATCATTATCTCATCTTGGTTTGCGTGTACAGGAAAGAAGTGGCATGTAAACCGTATGCCCACTTCCTCAGCCGCTTCTTTTTTCAGTTCCACGTAGGTATGCGAGGGCGGATCGTCTCCCACGAGGATCACCGCAAGGCCGGGCGTAAGTCCGGTCTGAGTGATTTCTTTCTTTACCTGCACGCGAATCTCGGCGGCAAGCGTCTTTCCTTCTATAAGGTCCATTCTTGTTAATAAATCATTTCTACGCCAGAGCGGGTTATAATTTGTAGCGTCGGAGTTCATCTCCGACCGATCGGGTGGTAGGCAAGCTACCACGCTACATGATTGGTGATGGCAGACGAGCCGCAACGCTACAGTGATTTTGCGCCCGAAGGGCTTAATGTATCTCAATAGTTTTATAACGACCCCTATGACCGGAGAGGAGAGAAATACGCGATTGCGGGATATTGAAGTGCTGCGCAAGGAGCTTGATTGCCGCGGCGTTTGCCTTGCCTTCTGTGGGAGGAGCGTTCACTTTGATTATAAAATGAGTTTTGTCGATCTGTTCAATTCCCTCACTCCGTGCGTGAGGTTTTACCGTTACAAAAAATTTCATTCGTAGTGTTCCAATAATTTAATAAGAAGCCGTACAGGCTCGCCTGTGGCGCCCTTGGCAAGGTACTCACCGTCCGCTGCAGTCATGCGCGGCGCGATGTCAATATGAATCCACGGGAGTTTATGGGTAAAGTGGGAGAGGAACGCGGCTGCTGCGCACGCGCCGCCGTATTTGGTGCGCCCCGCGGTGAGGTCAGCATGCGCGCTCTTGATATCTTGTTCATACTCTTCCCATAAGGGGAGCGGCCATACATAATCGCCGCTTTCTTCCCCTAATTGTTGAACGAGTGCTTGTAGTGCAGCATCACGGGTGAAGAGGACAGACGCTTTCTGACCGAGCGCGGTAATTGCTGCACTCGTAAGCGTGGCAATGTCGACTACCAATGTTGGTTGGTAGTGTTGTGCGTAGGTGAGGGCGTCGGCAAGTATCACTCTCCCTTCCGCGTCTGTATTGGTAACTTCAACAGTGATGCCAGCCATGGTTTTGATAATATCGCCCGGTTTCAGGCTCGTGCCCGAAGGCATATTTTCCACCGCGGGAATGAGCCCGATTACATTCTTTTTAATTTTCAGCCGTGCTGCCAGCGCGATAGTGTGGATGACCGCAGCACCTCCTGCCATGTCGAGGTGCATCATATCTTGGAACGCATCACCGGTTTTTATATTGAGGCCTCCACTGTCATACGTCACTCCCTTGCCCACGAGCACGATTGGTTTTTTTTCGCTCCCATTGCGATATTCCATAATAATAAGTCTCGGTTCTTCTGCAGACCCTTTCGCCACCTGCAAGATCCCGTTCATTGCTTGATGCTTCATTTCTTTTTCCCCGAGTACCGTTACCTTTACAGGCAATCCTTGTGCGGCATCGTGTGCTGCGCGCGCAAGGCCTACGGGCGTTAAATCAACTGCGCGCGTGTTCGCGAGGTCGCGGCATGCGTTCACTGTGTTCGCAATTGTTTTTCCCGTGCTAATCCCTTGCCGCAATTCACGTGAGGGAGTGCCCACCAACACTACTTCTTTTACGTTTCCTTTATGCGTCCCTTGCGGCCTTTTATATTTCGTAAACTCATAATCTGCAAGAATACAATTCTCCACTATCATTTTTCCTCTCTGAACGTCATTCATGTTCAGGTGAGGAAACGCGAGACTTTGGAGCGGAATTGCGATGCGGGTAAGGTTATTGGATTTGGCGAGTGAGATCGTTTTGCGAAATGCCACCCTGAGTTTTCGCAGTGTTATCTCCTTTCTTTTTCCCATACCAATGGAGATTGCCATAGAGCCATTCTTTCCTTGCACTATGCCGCACTGTTCTTTTTCCGTAAAATTGACAATCGTCACATCTTTTCTGGAAGTACGCTTAGGTACGATACGTATTGTCATAGGTAAGACATATAGGTTTGATAGGACTTATAATCATCGTTAGTATAGTAGCATACCGTCGCCGAAAGAGAAAAAGGCATACCCGCGGCGGATGGCGCGGCGGTAGAGCGAGAATAATTTCTCCCTGCCCACAAATGCCGCCACGAGCATTAGAAGCGAGGAGCGCGGAATGTGGAAATTAGTGATCATGCCATCAATATATTTAAATTTATATCCCTCGCGGATAAAAAGTTCAGTAGCGCCGTGGAGCATTGCGAGTCTTCCGTGCTTATTTGCAGCAGTTTCCAGGGTTCTTACCGCAGTCGTCCCGACCGCGATAATAGGCTGTTTTTTAGCTTTTGCGCGGTTAAGGAAGTCCGCGGTGCGGCGGTCAATCGAGTACCATTCTTGATGGAGTTTCCCTTTGTTCACGAGTTGTTCAGTAAGGGGTGCGAACGTGCCCAGATTCACATGAAGGGTGATAAATTTCACTGTGTGACCATGTGCTTTGAGATCTTTGATAAGCCGCGGAGTGAAGTGGAGTGAGGCGGTCGGCGCGGCAATGGAACCGGGGATGCGAGCAAACATGGTTTGGTATTTTCGGCGCAATGCTGATTCTTTCAATGGAGTATGGCGGAGGTAGAAAGGAATTGGCGTGACGCCGTGATGGTTGAGAAACGCTGAAAGCTCATGAAGCGCGAATAGAGGTTTAACAAAGTAGTCTGAACCACATTGATGGGTGACGAGAAATGTGAAATGATGGGAGGCGACCAGTGTCGTGCCTGTCACTAATTTCTTTTCTGAACGCACTCTCACCTCATGGCCATGTTTTCCCACGTAGAGAAGTTTTGCCTTTCCGCCTGTCGGTTTGGTTACGGTGAAGCGCGCAGGGATCACTTTTGTTTGATTCAGGACAAGCACGGAGCGAGGAGGGAGGTAACGCACTAAATGAATAAATCGGTCGTCATGTACTTTCTTTCTTTTCCTGTTATAGATTAACAATCGTGCAGAATCACGTGGACTTGCTGGGGTAAGGGCAATGCGCTCGCGCGGTAAGGTGTAATGGTAATTCTCTAAAAGCTGAGCAAATTTAGTGTTCACAGAACTATATTATAGTAATTATAGTATTCAGATGTATACGCAGATTTTACGCAGATAGTCGGCCGCGTAACCTGCATATATATCATGGTTTTAATGCTCAAGCGGCCGAACGCAGATCAACGCGGATATTGTTGGTGAAAATATACACCACATCATTTATTTCATTAAAGAGTACCAGTTTTAATCTTAATCTTTATTTGTTCAATAAAAGTATTGAAGAAGAAGAGGTTGTGGTAGGTAAGGAGTTTAAGGCCGGTAATTTCTTTTGCGCGCAGGAGATGGCAGAGGTAAGTTCGTCTGTAGTCGCAGCATACAAAGCACGCGCATTTTCTGTCGAGCGGTTTGTTATCCCGCAGCCAACGGGATTTCGCCATATCGAGCCTGCCATGCGAGGTAAAGGCAATGCCGTGCCGCGCATAGTGGGTGGGCACCGTGCAGTCGAACGTGTCGATGCCTGCTTTGATAATGAGCGGAATGTCTTCAAGGTGCCCGACCCCGAGGAGATGGCGCGGTTGTTGTGCAGATACTTCGGCAATGATAGTATTCAGCATTTTGTTCATATGTGTTTTTTGGTGGCCGAATTCACCGCCTATGCCGATGCCGTCGAATGGGAGCGCAGCAATACACCGCGCGCTCTCTCTGCGCAGGGTCTGGAACCTGCCGCCCTGCACAATACCAAAGAGGGCTTGTCGAGGTGAATGGTATTGGAGGCTTGCTTGTGCCCAACGGTGAGTGCGTCTGAGAGATTCTTCGAGATACTCTTTATCCGCATGCGGCGGCGGGCATTCATCAAACGCAAAAATAATGTCTGCATCAAGCGCCGCTTGGATGCGCATAGATTCTTTTGGTCCAATAAATAATTTTGCTCCATCGCGATGGGAGCGGAATTCAACCCCGTCGTCGGTTATGGTAAGGAGCTTTGGTTGTTGGCCAGCCGGGACACGAAGGAGAGTATCAGATTTATTTTCCGCGTTTGTCAGCGATAATACCAAGCGTGACGTTCCGCGTGTGTCCGCGCGTGCCATTTTATTGATGCCAAATTCCTTACCAAATCCAAGACTGAACACCTGAAATCCTCCGGAGTCAGTCATAAGCGGGCGATCCCAATGCATGAATTGATGAAGCCCGCCCGCGCGTTTGATTACTTGCTCTCCCGGCTGGAGATGGAGATGATAGGTATTGGCGATGAGCGCTTGGCATTTTGCGGCGGCCGCTTCTTCGCTTGTCAAGGTTTTCACTACCGCGCTTGTTGCCACCGGCACGAGACAAGGCGTTTCAATTTCCCCATGCGGAGTTTTTAGGATGCCAATACGCGCGCGGGATCGGGTAGATTGTTTGAGGATTTTAAACATACATCTAGGGGAACGATAGTTTTATAAATGTGAGAGAATGCATTTGTCGTGGTTATGTGGGCGGGAGGGGCAAAACTGCCGGCCGTAGGCAATGAGGCGGTAGGAGAGCGGCGCCCATTCTTTCTTGGGAGCAATTGCATAAGGTCCTGTTCGATGTTGTCGGGATCATTTGTGATAAAGTATCGAAATTCATGTTGCATGTTCTCTCATTCGCGCGTCTGTCCGCCTTTTGAGGAAATAGGCGAATAGTTATAAGGGATATGAGGACAATATTTTATACTCTGCACCGGTGGGGAGGAGGTGGGATTCCATGAGGACGAAAGAGGTAGCAGTGTCGTGCCAATCCACTGTTTCGTTGAGCGTTTGCATGGGGAATGTGCTGAAATTTTCTGGACGGAAACGTGCTAGAGTTAAATGGAGTTTAAAAAATCTTGATTCTGGTGGGAATTTCAGCGTTTCATATAACTGACTCCTGATTTCTGACAACTGATTCATTGTTTCTCCTTCTGCCAAGATAAGGCGCGGCTCTCTTGGGTTCGGTCCAAAAGTCACGCTCGTAAACTGCAATTCGATTTTTCCAACCGAACTCTTTAAGCCATTCAGCAATGTAACTATGTTAACAATGTCGTTGGTCTCCCACGGCGGAATAAGGGTAATGTGCAGATTTTTTCCTTTCAGCCACCGCACGGGGAGGTTTTGGAAGTTCCGCTCCCAGGTTGTGACTTCGTTTTGGAGCGAAAGAGAAATAGGAATGGCGAGAAAAACGCGGTGCGGCATATTTATTTGCAGTCTTGCGGGCAGGTGGAGGAGGTTTCAGGGCAGGGGCAGCCGATGGCCATGCACACAATCTCTTCGCAGGTGCCGTTGCCGCAGAGGTTTTTGCACGTTCCTGTGTCCTCTGCCGTGGCAGGTTCTTCCACAGGGAGCGGGGGCGTGGGCGGTTCTTGTGCGACAAAATATCTTTGATACGCATACGCCACCATCACGACCGCCACGCAAATCAGGAGTACCATCAAGGGGAATGGGAGGGAGCGTTTTTGGTTTGGTGGTAGTTGTGGTTGAGGTTGGGTTTGTTCGGGCATAGGCACGTGTGGATAGGACGGATAGGACGAATAGGACGGATAGGACGAATAAGACTGATAAGACGAATAAGACGGATAAGACGGATAATATTGAATATGGGGATTTACCCTTTTGCGATCATGGTGCGGAAGAGGACGACGAGAGGGTCGCCGTTTTTGCGTTTGAGGAGTGAAGGCGTGACCTCGAGCGTAGGCGTATCGAGGATAAGGCTTGGGTATTCTTTGGTAAGATTTATCGCGTTTTCCAACACATAGACGAGCGGCATAAGACTTTCTTCATTTTTATAAAATATGTTTTTCCCTTCTAGCTTCTTATAGTAATTCTGGAAAAACGCCCGTATAGTTTCCACCGGTGCCGAGAAGGGCGTGCCCGGCGGCACCGTATGGTGGGCGCAGATGACGATTTTAGGGTTGAGGAGTTTAATGTTTTTTTTCGTTTTATCCAAAACACCCGGTGCGAGGGAGTCAGATTTTGGCAAGGGGAGGAATACTACGTCAGGGTGTCCAATTTCTTTACATTGTTCATGGGTGAGCACATGGGCATTATCAGCGAAATGGGCGAGCCGCACGCCATCCACGGTATAGTGCCATGCGATATTGACATCACCTGCCCATTCGTAGATCACGGTGCCGCGGAGGTTGAGATCGGGAAAAGGATTGCTGTGCGTTTGGGTTGGCGGCGCGTGATAGAGCCAGCTGCCGGGCGCATACGAATGATCTGCGTCAGGTTCTGAAGAGAGCACGATGTTGGCGCCGAATGCTTTTCCATTAAACTCGTCGGGAAATTGCGGTCCCAGCGAATACTGCGGATCGTTTGAGAAAGGATCCACGAGGATACGGTACCCCTGTGCATTTTCAATGAGGAAGCAGGACAGGCCGATGAAGTGGATGAACATATGACGAATAGGACGGATAGGACGGATAAGACGGATAAGACGAATAGGACGAGTTGATGAGACGAATTATATGGCCATACCGGTGTAGAGTGGATGGGCATCGGAGAGATCGCGGACACGGCCGCGGATTGCTTCAAGCTCGTCTTCGTGAGTTGGATTTTTTAGCGCACGGACGATGAGTTCTGCAATGACTTGCATTTCTGATTCATTGAAACCACGCGTAGTAAGCGCGGCCGTGCCCACCCTCAGGCCTGACGGATCCATGGGCTTGCGCGGATCAAAGGGAATCATGTTTTTATTGGTATAAATCCCTACGCTATCAAGCGCTCTCTCCGCCTCTTTTCCTGTAATCCCCAGTGACGTAAGGTCGAGAAGCAAAAGATGGTTGTCCGTGCCTCCGGAAACAAGCCGCACACCATAGGAGGCGAGCGCCGCACCAAGGGCACGGCAGTTTTTTACGATTTGCGCAGCGTAATCCTGAAACTCTGACGCCATTGCTTCGCGGAAGCAGATTGCTTTTGCTGCGATGACGTGTTCCAAGGGACCTCCTTGCATGCCGGGCATGACGGCTTTGTCTATTGTTTCCGCGTATTCGTGAGTTGAGAGAATGAACGCGCCGCGCGGCCCGCGCAGGGTTTTATGGGTTGTGGAGGTGACGACCTGCGCAAAGGGGACGGGCGAAGGATGTACCCCGCCTGCGACCAACCCTGCGATGTGTGCCATATCAACCATGAGAAGCGCTCCCACTTCATCGGCTATGGCACGGAATGCTGTAAAGTCAATGGCGCGAGGGTAGGCGGTGTAGCCCGCAAGAATCAATTTCGGTTTTTCCCGAATTGCAATGGCGCGCACTTCATCCATGTCAATGAATTCGGTATCGCGGCACACGCCATAGGGGATGAAGCGGTAAAATTTGCCAGAAAAATTTACTGGACTGCCATGGGTGAGATGTCCGCCGGAGGCAAGGTCCATAGCCATGATAGTGTCACCGAGAGAGAGCAGTGCGAAGTAGGCTTCCATGTTCGCAGTGGAACCTGAGTGCGATTGGACGTTTGCGTGCTCTGCACCGAACAGTTGTTTCGCGCGCTCGCGCGCCAGGTTTTCCACCACGTCAATCCATTCATTTCCGCCGTAGTAGCGTTTACCCGGATAACCTTCAGAATATTTATTGGTAAGGTGAGAGCCCATCGCTTCAAGCACCGCAGGTGAAGTATAGTTTTCTGACGCGATCATCTCAAGGCCTTGGCGCTGGCGCGTAAGTTCGTGTCGCATCGCGTCGGCGATTTGAGGGTCTTGTTGGGTGAGGGTGGTAAAGGAAGGCATAACAGTAACTCAAAACTTAAAACTCAAAATTTAAAACTTGTGTACGTCGGTGGGGGCGTCTTGATTACAACATAGTTTATTATATCCTCAAAATCTGCTAATATTTATCGTATCACGTATTACCTATCTTACCATAAATGATTATGCGTACGCGACTAATATTCATTATCATTATCGGACTGGCGGCATGGGCGCCATTTTCTATCCATGCAAAAGGGGAACCGGTGATAATTTCTACGGATGAACAGGTGCGGGGTGACGTGGTGCGTATGGGGAGTTCGGTGCGGATCCTTGCACCTGTGGACGGTGATGTGTTGGTGGCCGGAGGAACGGTCGAGATCGCAGGGCCGGTAAGCGGCGATGTGATTGCGGCCGGCGGCGAGGTGCGCATCGTGTCTGATGTGGGCGGCAGCGTGCGTGTCGCGGGCGGCACGGTGGAAATAAAGGGAAGCGTGGGAAGGGGAGTGTCTGCGGCAGGCGGCAGAGTTTTGTTGTCTGATTCATCAGGGGTGGGCGGGAGCGTCATCGTGTTTGGCGCTGACGTGGTGCTCAACGGGCGTGTTGACCGTGATGTGCGCGCGTACGGAGGATCGGTTACGGTTGCGGGAGAAGTAGCGGGGAATGTGGTCATCTATAGCGGCGAAGCAGACCGCATCACGCTTGAGCCCACCGCACTCGTGCATGGGACGTTGGAATATACTGCGCAGGATTCCGCCACGATTCGTGAGGGGGCTGTCGTGAAAGGAGATACACAATTTCATCAAATTCCTCGGAGAAGCGCGCAAGCCGCGTTCGCGTCCCACGCCTTATCAAGCCTTATTCAGTTGTTTGGTTTGATTGTGGTAGGATTGGTGATGATTACCATGGTACCGCAGGCAATCGAAGTCATAACCGAATGGAAGAACGTATGGTCATTGAAGAGTGGAGGTCAAGGGTTGGTGTGGCTTATACTTCCTCCCGTGGTCGCGGTGGTGCTCCTCTTTACCCTTATTGGCGTACCGCTCGCGCTCATCTCCATGGCATTGTGGGCAGTGGGATTGTACGTTGCACAGGTCGTGATTGCCTATACGTTGGGGAGAGTCCTCTTGGTGGATCTGCTTAAGACAGAAGCGTCTCATAGGTTTTTCTGCCTGGCCACAGGCGCGGTGGTGTGGGTCGCGTTGGTGTCTTTGCCGCTGATGGGATGGATGATCATGATCATGGGTACGATATTAGGATTGGGGAGTATGATGTCATTTTTAATAAAGAAAAGACAGCAATGATAACAAGTTCCAAACCCCAATACCCAATGACCAATAAAATCCCAATGCCACAATGATCAACTTTTGACATTTGGATTCTCATATGATTTCCTGCACGTTACCGGTTGCACAATTAAAGAAGGAATTTGAAGAGCGAGTAGGGGGTACAACGCCTGAGGAGATAAAGCGCGGGCGGTTGTTTGATGTGGATGAAGAAGGTGAAATCCATTTTACCCTCACGAAGGAGTTGGTGGTGCGTTTGGGGTTGCACGCCTGGCTCGCGAATTATCGGGAGGAGGCATCACATTCCACCGGCGGCATTCGCGGGCCACAAAATATAAAGTATTGGTGGGACTGGCGGTTTCCGCTCCACGGCGTGGGGATCGCCCTTGCCACCATTGCGAAGGCGCGTCTCCTGCGGCAGGAGCTGGGTGCGCGAACCATCAGAAAGATTTTGGGAGGGGAGGTGCGCTACCACACGCAAGTCTACATCGACCTCATTGCCCGGATCGAGGCAGCGCTCGGGATTGAAGTGCACTGTGTGCCGGACAGGAAGACGCTCCCCGTGTGGCTCGCGTCATTTTTGACGTTTTTGCTTGATTATGACGGCGGAGAGTATGTGACCTCTTCGCATGGCATTTCCAGCAAGATCGCCACGAAGGATTTAAATAATGAGGGAGGTCAATTCATGCCTGAAGAGTCTCTCCGGTTTGTGGACGAGATTGAGCGTGTCATTCATGAAGCAGAGACAAGCCCCAAAGGGTTCCCCATTACTTTAGCGCCGCGTCATGACCCATGCATCAGAGAGGATGTGGAAGGGATACCAGAGTATGGTGCCTATTTGCGTATGAGCGTCGCAACCTCTGAGAATATCGCGCTCATTAAGCGGGCAGCGCAGAAAGGCCTTAAGGTGTTGTTTGACTTTATCGGAGGCTGTATGGCGCGGACCATGGTGCCGCTTCTCACGCAATTAGGCATTGCAGGCGCATTCCAATGGCATCGGAGCGAGGAGGATCCATTTTTTCACGGGGTGGGTAAAACATACAGATTAAATCCGATGACAGGCAGAGAGGAATACTTTGATTATTCCTGCGATACGACCCTCATGGAGGTGATACAAACTTTGGGGTATGAGGATACGCTCCGTGACAAACCAGTAGGGTATCCGGTGTTCATCACTGATCCGGATGGCGACCGGCTCGTGCTTGCAGAGGTGCAGGATGCGCGCAGGATACCAGAATTGGATTCTTTGGGTATAGACCACATTCCCTTGGATGCGAGAAGGGTCTTGGTTGTCTATATGCCCAACCAGTCCTTTCTCATGACGATTGATTTTCATGCGCGGTCTTTGAGGACCTCGGGGCGTTGGAATGACCATGGACGGTTCATGATTAAAACCACGCTCTCTGCTGCCATGTGGGATGAGTGGGCAGCGGCCAACCAGGTAGCCGTGGTGAATGTGCCGGTGGGATTTAAGGAAATATCCCATGTTATGAAGAAGGTGGAAGCACAATTGGACGCACGCGCAGACCGTATCCTGGTACGTGATGTCTACGGGAACACCATTGATCTTGGTAGAGATCCGCGCCTCCTTTTCGGCGGTGAAGAGAGTGGCGGTATGATTATCGGTCCGGAAGAGTTCGTGGTAAGCCGCGCAGGCAGACGCGCCATTGCCATGCGTGAGAAGAGCGCGGGGGAGGCATCCATTATTACCGCTGCGCTCGCTGCGAATCTGTATTTAGCAAAGAAGACTTTCCTGGATTATTACGTAGGAATGTTGGAAGAGTATCGTATCCGCTATCGCTATAATGTCCGCGGCCAAGTGGCCTACTATAATGAGAGCGAGCCAGATCCGTTAGAGCTCATGAGGACCAAGCAGGAAGGCGAACGGGCAAGAGACAAAAATGACAATTACTTTCTCGCCCTTGCCATCGCGCGACGCGAACAGTTCATCACCATCGCACAGGTGCGAGAAATATTGCGGGAAGCGTTCCCAAGGCTTCAGTTCGATGATTTGAGGGAAGCGCATTTCGTCGGTGATGGCACCTTGTTGGCGTTTGCCGGTAAATCGGTTGAGGTGCGCAAATCAGGCACGGATGCGAAAACACGCGCTGCAGCATTCGGGGTGAATAAACAAGAGTGTGAGTTATATTTGAACGCTTTCTTGAACTACGGCGGCGACCTCACTCCTCTCTATGAGCGCTCTCTTCCCTCGGCATTCCGCGCTCAAGCGCCGTCGCGCGCCAGAGAACTCTATTTGGAATTCTTGCACCGTGCATAACAACGCTATGTGGTTTATGAGTCTTCAGAGTGATGTCTATAGACCTCTACTTTTAGGAATATGGTAATCGCTCGGTTCGCCGATTTAGCATCTCACAGAACTCGCGTCCCGACACGTAGCGTCGGGACCGCTCCGATTCGCCCCCCATCTCACCAAACCTAGCTCATCGTGGTTCGCTCACACCGTCCTCGTACCGTAACAATTACATTGCGCAATATGCACAATACGGAATCACCAAGTAAACATTACTGGATTCTTACGGCACTCGTGCCCACATCGGCTGCACCGGCTCAAACCATACGTTTAAGGGAATTTATCTATATAGTAAAGTAATATGCTAGGTATTCTCTCATCAGGTCCTGGAGGTTTATTGTTTGCGCGTGAGTTGAATAAGCTCATGCCGGACGTCGGGTTTGTGTATTGGGGCGATACGGCGCATGGGCCATACGGATCGCGGTCGGCGGAAAGAGTTGGAAAATGGGTTGGTAAAGGATTGAAGTTTTTAGAAGAGAAGGGAGTAGAGGCGATTGTGGTCGCCTCGGGTGATGCCTCCATCGCTTCGCGATCCGCAGATGTACGCAGATTAACTACGCAGATGTACGCAGATGTGAAAGCACCAATCGTTGATTATTGGGATATGCAAATCAAAGCAGCGCTTGCAGTGTCAAAGAAGAAGAGAATCGGTATTATGGGATCGCGGCTCGTGATTGAACGTACAGGGTTGTTAGGTCTCGAGCAGCAGGGATGCGTGGTATTAAAAAAAGCGATTCCTGCGCTCGCACCTTTAATTCTAGAAGGCGAAGAGAGACGCGGCGAGATGCGGCGCTTGATCCGCGCGCATCTCCAATGGTTTAAGACACAGAATATTGATATTCTCATATTGGGATCAATACTCTATGTCCGCATGTATGATGAGATTCAGGCGAAGATGGGGAAGAGGATGAAAGTCATACATCCAGTTGATGCGCTCATGGGATCGCTTACCAACATGGGGTTTGTCTTACACGAAGGGAAGGGAGCGCCGCATTTTTATTTTACCGATATAACTCCGCGCGACCTCGATATTGCGAGCCAATGGTTTGGGAGGAGGGTGTGTGGCGAGAAAGCATAACGGAACTGTCATCATTTTCTTGCGTACGCAATATTTTGATGACAGTATTGATAATGGAAAAGATTCGTTATGGAAAAGAATAATATAACAATCGGATTCATCGGTTTCGGGAGAATGGGGGCGGTGTTGGGTGGGGCGCTGGTGGACAGCGGCGCGGTACGGGCGCGGGATATGGTGGTGTATGATCAAGATCGCACGAAAAGGCGATTGTTAAAGGGCGCTCGGTGGACGTATTCTGCGCAAGAGGTCGTGGATCGCGCGCGTACTGTGTTTCTGTGCGTGCGGCCGCTTGACGTGGCAGAGGTGGCGCGAAGCATTACCGTTCATAAAGATACCATTGTTATTTCAATTGCCGTCGGGGTAAGACTGTCTCTTTTACGTCGTTGGTTCGGTAACAACGTGATGCGCGTTATCCCGAGCTATACACAGAAAGTGCGCTCAGGCGTGCTCCTGTATTACCATAGGAAAGTTGTGAATCAGCAGGGGGTGAAGAACATTATAAACCTGTTGAAGCACACTGGAGATCCAATTTTCGTTCAAGAAAAATTATTTGAGGCGGCTACCGACCTGTCGAGTTGCAGTCCGGCCTTCTGGGCGTATATGGTTGAGGCATTTGTGAGAGAAGCGACACGGTTGGGCTTGCCACGAACCACCGCACAGCGCATTGCCACCCAATCCTTATTAGGGACGGCAAAAATATTAGTTCAAGAAAACGATTTGACGCGCGTCATTGACCATGTTGCCACGCCCGGCGGCATCACGCGGGAAGGGGTGAATGCGTTGGAGCAGGATTTTCCCGCAACCGTGAAGAAAGTATTCCTGGTTACGGAAAAGAAATATTCATCTCTTAGGAAGAAGATAGCCCAGTCTGTATGAACGTGTCAGTGAATGGAAAGATCGTACCCCAGAAAGATGCCCTTATTACGATTGCTGACAAGGCGGTTTGGTACGATTTCGGCGTGTATGAGAATATTAAAGTGTTGCAAGGGACCCTGATATGGCCTGACTTGCATGTGGCCCGTCTTTTGAAATCAGCAGAGATCATCGGCCTTGAGATGGGAGAGGGACGAGATGAGATTTTGCAATGGGTGCGCGAGTATGCAGAGAGAGAAAAACTCAAGGATCATCTTATCAAGCTCTGTGCGTATGGAGATGCCGACAAGAACACCCGTGCGACAGTATATATTTTCTCGATTGGCCTTACCTTTTATCCCGATCAATTCTATGCCAAGGGCGTGAAGGCAGTGACCTGTAGGGGTGAGCGGAATTTCCCCAATGCGAAGTCAATGGATACACTCGTGAATTACATCGCATTTCGGGAGGCAAGATCCCGTGACGCATTTGAGGCAATCCTTATTGATCATGAAGGTAATGCACGGGAAGGATCGCGGTCAAACTTGTATATCGTTGAGAAAGACACGGTCATCACCCCGCCGTTGTCAGATGTATTAGAAGGAGTAACCAGAATACTGGTACTAAGGTTATTACAAGAGAATAACATTCCTTTCAAAGAGGAGCGCATTTCAAAAAGCCGCCTCTATGGGGCGGATGAAGTATTTATCACGGCAACAAGCTCCAATGTGATGCCGGTGGCGGAGGTTGATGCTCATCGTATCGGCCAAGGGAAGCCGGGCGAGGTGACAAAAAAGATCATCCAGCTCTATCGCGCGATGCAGAAGAAGAGCGTGGGAGAGGGATGATTAGGTCGTAAAATAGTTAATTTTCATTTTTTCGCGCACCAAGGCCATGGTAGCTTGAGCTTCTGCAAGAGCACGGGTGGTGCCGGCGCGGAGGATTTCATCAACCTGCGCGGGATCCTTTTCAAAAGCTCGGCGTCGTTCCTGAATAGGCGCGAGGAATGCATTGATTGCTTCCGTGAGTTGTTCTTTGAACGCAGCATAGCTGGTGAGGTGCGCAAATTCCTGTTCAATGGATTTTATACTCTTGTCCGTAACAAGTTGGTAATAGGTCATGAGGTTTGCAATCGCTGGTTTTTCTGCGGGATTAAACTTGATTTCAGAACCGCTGTCGGTTTTTGCGGTTTTTATTTTCTCCCGTACCGTTGCGGGGTCGTCTGATAGATAAATTGCGTTATTAAGCGACTTGCTCATTTTTCTTCCATCAAGCCCTGCAAGTCGTCCGAGCGACGACACGCGTGCTTCTGGCAAAGGAAAAACCTCGCCGTAGATGGCATTGAATTTTTCCGCAATTTCCCTGGTTTGTTCAATCATGGGCAGTTGGTCTTCACCGACCGGCACGAGGTGCGCGCGGCAGAAGAGAATGTCGGCTGCTTGGCTGATGGGGTAGCCTAAAAATCCATAAGTCACCTTGCCTCCTTTGAAAATGTGTCCTTTTTCGCGGATTTCCGCTTTCACGGTTGGATTTCTCTGGAGCCGCTGCAGGGTGACGAGGTTGGAGAAAAATACGGTAAGCTCGGCGATTTCAGGGATGAGTGATTGGATAAAGAGCGTCGTACGAGCGGGGTTAATGCCTACGGCAAGATTATCCATCACCACGTCCCGGACGTGCGCACGCACGAGTTCTGGGTGCTGGAAATTATCAGTCAGTGCCTGCACGTCCGCCACCATGATAAACGTGTCGTATTCGTGTTGCAGTGAGATGCGGTTCGCAAGCGATCCGGCATAGTGTCCCAGGTGGAGCTTTCCTGTGGGACGGTCGCCGGTGAGGATGCGTTTCATAAGAAATCAAAAATCAAAATCCAAAAGTCAAAATGAAGGTATGCCGCCCCGACTAGCTAGTCGGGGCTCCATAATTTTGCATTTTGATATTTGCATTTTGCATTACACTTCAATTATTACGGGCAGGATCATGGGGCGGCGTTCGGTGCGCTGGAACAGGAACTGGCCGATTTCATTCCGCACCTTGTCTTTCAGGTAGACCTCGTTGGCGGGCTGCCTCGGATCGCGGTCTTTGAGAATTTGTCTCACCCTCATCCTCACGTCTTCAATCAGCGCTTTTGATTCTTTCAGGTAAACAAATCCTCTTGATATAATATCAGGATTATGGACGAGGTTGCCAGTGCGCGAATCAATGGTTGCAATGAGTACCAGCATACCATCCGCTGACATAATCTGCCGGTCCCTCAAGACCACTTCAGACACGTCGCCCACTCCTAGCCCGTCTACAAACACGTAATCCGTCGGCACTTTTTCATTGAGCATGCGGCCTCCGCGCGTGGTGAATTCAATCACTGATCCGTTGTCGGGTACGAAGATATGGTCGGCAGGGACCCCCACCTGCTGCGCGAGTTTTGCATTCATTTTAAGGAACGAATGGTTGCCGTAAATGGGTATAAAATACCTCGGCTTTACGATAGCATAGAATGATTTAAGGTCTTCCTGCCGCGCATGCCCTCCCGCATGAATGTCCATCATCTGATAATGGATAACCTCGGCGCCTTCGCGGTAGAGGCCGTCAATCAGGCGTTGCACCGAGCGTTCATTGCCGGGGATGACCGAAGAGGAGAACACGACGGTGTCGCCGGGCTCGATGCGCAGGTAGCGATGTTCGCGATTGGCAATGCGCATGAGCACGGCATTATCCTCACCCTGCGCGCCGGTGCACAGAATAACGATCTTGTTTGCAGCGTAATTCTTCAACTCTTTCGGGCTGATGAGGGTGCCCCGTTTGATCTTCATATAACCCAACTCTTTTGCAATCTCAAGATTACTCTTCATGCTGAAGCCTTCAACGAGAATGTGTTTACCTGATTTCTCTGCTGCAAAGATGAGTTGTTGGATACGGGAGAGGAGCGAAGCAAAGGTTCCTACGATGATTCTACCCGGAGCTTTCGAGACTATCTCTTCAATGTTGGACTGGATCTCTCCTTCGGTGAGCTGCTTTCCTGGCTGGGATGCGTTTGTCGAATCGGCAAGCACGCAGAGGACATGTCTATCGCCCAAGGCCATAATCTTATCCATGTCAGTGGGGGCGAGACTTGAGGGGTCTGGGTCAATTTTGAAATCACCCGTGTGCACCACAGGCCCTAAGCCCATATCGAACACCACCCCAAGCGAGCCTGGCACATTGTGGGATACGCCGAAAAAGTCCACGCGGAACGCACCGAGTGTTAAACGGCTGTCGCGTGTAATTGCTTGCAGGCGTAAGGGGGCAGTATGAAAATCCTCCTGGCGTTTGCGGATGATGCCGAGGGTGAGGTCAGAGCCGAAGATGACAGGGTTGCCCAGCTTATGGATGAGGTGGGGAATGGCGCCAATGTGATCGTAATGGCCGTGCGTGATAATCACGCCGCGTATCTTTTTTTCCTTCCCTTTGAAGTAACTGATGTTGGGAATGATATAGTCGATGCCCGGCATGTCTTCTTCCGGAAACTGCAATCCCATGTCGACAATAATGATGTCATCCCTGGTTTCAAAAGCGATCATATTGCGGCCGACCTCTTCGCATCCACCGATGGGAATGATGCGCAGGCTCTCAAGAACAGCCCGCCGAACAGCGCCGGAGGGTGGGAGAGGGCGGGGTGGGAGAGGGGCGGCACGCCGTACCGGTTCTTTCATCGAGGGAAGGGCGGGGAGAGGGGCGGTCTTGCGTGCACGAGAAAAGGCGAGCCGAGGAACCGGTCGTCGGCTACGGGCAAACCTTCGCCTCGGGCGTGAAGCGTTTCGTGATGACGCCGATGGATCTCGGCGGGAGCCGAGAGGAGCGCGTCCTTCTGAGGTGATGCGCGGTTGATTTATTGATGACTGCATGGATTCGTTGAGATAAGAAATAAATAAAATGGATATGGCCACTGGGAGACTCGCCTGATCATCCGATCGGACGATGGGTCGGATGACCCCCGCTTAAATTTGCCCCCGGGAGGATTCGAACCTCCACCACCTTGCGGTGATTGGCTCCTGAAGCCAACGTGCCCGCCTGCCACTCGCCTTATGCCGGAGGGGAGAGTCGAACTCCCATGAGCTTTCGCTCACATGGCCCTGAACCATGCGTGTCTACCAAATTCCACCACTCCGGCTCGAGGCATATGGCGGGCAGGTCTGCCAGCCTGCCCCGTAGTCACCGCTTAGTGGAGTACTACGGGGTTCCACCACGGGGGCCAATGTGTTTCATCGCAACTTCCAGTCTGTTTCGATAAACCATTCGTTGATATGGGAGAAGCGGTCTGAAGGAGTCATGAGTTTGGGAAAGGATATACCTTGCACTTTCTTGTCAATATCATAGGCATAGGAGGGGGTGAAGAGGAATATGGCAGGGCGTTCCTGGAGAAGGATTTCCTGGAACGCCGCGTAGCGATCGTCTCTTACCTTAGGATCCGTGGTCTTGCGCGCCTCTTCGAGCAGTTTATCGGCGTCGCGATTCAAAAAGTCAGAGAGGTTCAAGCCCCTCTCGCCAATACCAGACGAGTGCCAGAAGGGATAGGGATCAGGATCAATACCGGTCGTTTCTCCAATGAGTAATGCCTGAAACGCACGCGGTCGGATAATATCCTGGGTGAATCGCGCGGAGTCAACGATTTCGAGGTCAGTGCTCATGCCGATGCTCTGCCATTGTTTCTGGATCATTTCTGCCATGCGGTAGAGTTCTGGCACGTTGAGGGTAGTGAGTTTGATTTGAAGGTCCTGTTTCAACACTGCATGGTGCCGTACGCTTCTTCCCTCAGGCAATGTCCAACCGCTTGCTTCAAGTACCGCGATAGCACGCGGGGCATCGAAAGGTGTGGAGGAGGCATGCGTGCGGTAACCCACCGTGCCTGCGAGAATGGGGCTGTCCACGAGTTCACCTTGGCTTGCAAGCACGCTCTGCAGTATTTGGGAGCGGTCGATGGCCAGCGCGAGCGCTTCGCGCACTGCGCGATTTGTGAGGACATCGTTTTCTTTCGTGTTAAAGAATATCGCGGTATATTGCGGAATTTGTATGCGGTATTGTGTGAGGTTATTCCTCACGGTTGTCGTGTTCTCCCGTGTTTCCTGAGAGAAGAGCGCCAGCCCGTCGATTGTTTTATTTTTCAACGCAGCCACTGCGTCAGCAGTCTCTGAATAGAATTTTATCGTGAGCGTTGCAATATATGGCGTATACGGCACTCCTTGCGTACGCCGGAGGAGGGTATAAGAACGGATCGCGCCGCCGGGGTCTTTGGTGAGCGACGCGAATTGATACGGGCCGACGCTTACTGGTTTCGTATTGAGTTCAGTGAGGAGTGCATATTTTGGTTCGATATTTGCCCACAGGTGGGAGGGGAGGAGTCCCAGAGTAAGGTTTTCAAGGAAAGGCGCAGAGGGGTTTTTCAGTATTAAACGCGCCGAGCGTTGGTTTATCGTTTCGACCGCAACCTCAGAAAAGTTTTGCTGCAGAGGACTGCGGTATTCTGGGTTCTGGATTGCCTCGACGGTAAATTTAATGTCGTTACTCGTGACGGGTTCTCCATCAGACCACGTGAGGTTTTCACGAAGGGTAATAGTATACGTTTTTGCATCCTCTGATACCTCCACCGTTTCTGCGAGATCCGGCTCTACAATCCCTCCCGCGCTGAAACGCACCAGTCCCGCAAAGAGCAGTTCTGTGAGGTCGCGATCTGCTTCATTCGATCTTGCATAGAGGGGATTGAGGTACTGGGGCGAGCCTACAATTCCTTCAGTATACATGCCTCCTCCCGCAGGGATGCGGATATATACTCTCTGCCAGAGCTGGATGGACATCCATGCGCCCGATACGAGGCTAACCAGGAAGAGTACTGAAAATTGTATCCGTTCCTTGTCTGTGAGGACACGGAATAGATACGTGAATTGTTTGAGAGAAGGAATGCGGCGTCCGGAGAGCTGCGCGATGAGCAAGTGGTCAATGGTTGCGCTGGTATGCTGGCGCAATGATACCACGATGCGGCGTAACGTGGACGCACAATAGGTTCTCGCCCTTCGGAGGAAGTAGCGTTTCATTTTATTGATTGGCTTCGATTACGATTCTGGCGATACCCACGACGAAGAAAAGGATCGCGGTGATGATGGTGGCGATAAAAATAAATTTTTCCGCGCCGCGTCGTACCCCGTATACCTCACCAGAGCCGCCAAACGCCATACCCATGCCGCTCCCACGTTGTTGGAGCAGGATTTCTCCGATGAGCAGAAGCGCCAGGACAGCTTGCACAATGCTTAAGGTGTTATTCATACATTACAGAATGCTGCCACGCACTGTAAAGAAAGTGCGTGGACGACACTCAAATGGGTGAAAGATATGAGGGAGGCACTATGACTACTCTACCCTATCATATCACGCCCTTTTCGTCAAATAATTATGGAGGAAGAGGGTTTTTTGATTGCCGATGAGGGTGCGCAATTCATCCAAGGGTATGTGGGTGAGCGCTTCTACTGACCCATAGGTGGCAAGAAGCAGCCGTGCGGTTTTAGGACCGATGCCGGGGATAGTATCGAGGAGTGAATGGGAAATTTCTTTAAGGTGGCGGCCGCGATAGTGGGTAATGGCAAAACGATGCGCGTCGTCGCGCGCGCGGTCGAGAAGCAGTGGGGCTGAGTGGTAAGTTCTTAGTTTATTAGTCGGTAGTTTAATAGGTTGCCCTCGTTCGTTATTTGCATGTATCGGCGCGTACCACCATTCTTCTCCCCGCTGTTTTCTCGCGCTGGGCGATAACCCTCTCCATTTTGCAACTGCGAGGACAGGAATGCTAAGTAGAAATTCCGCAAGCACGGTGCGCGCTGCGTTAAGCTGTGGCAATCCGCCGTCGATGACGATGAGGTTGGGGAGCGGCCAGTGGTCAGTTGTTAGTTTATTAGTTACTAGTTTATGAGTTGGTGAGTATCTGGGTGAGTCTGCGCTTGCCCCGTACTTTCCATTCACGTATGAATCATTGGAGATCTGTTCCGAGCGGAGCGACTTCGTCTTCGTTAGTTTATGCAATTTACCGGTGACACGCAGAAAGTACGTGGTGAATCCGCGTTGGTCGGCGATTCCGAGGGAATGAAGGAAGCGGCGGCGGATGACCTCCTGCATCATTGCAGGATCATTGCTCCCCTTCACGGTTTTGATGACGAAGCGGCGATATGCGCTGCGGAGAGGCATCCCCTCATGGAGCACGGTCATGGCGCCCACGGCGTACGTTCCCTGGATATTGGATATGTCGTATGTCTCGATGCGTGTGGGAGGATGCGGAAGAGTAAGAATCTGTTGAAGTTCTGTTAACGCGGTAGTGGCGCGTTCCTGCGTACGAGCAGCAATGATTCCTTTGCGTATCAATTCCTGGCGCGCATTTTCCTGGCCCATAAGGAGCAACTTTTTCTTTTTACCGCGTTGTGGCACCGACACTTTCATGCGTTTGGGGAGCGGCGAGGCGAGAGGGAATGCGGCAAAGAGCCGCGGCGGAATGTCGCCCGTACGGGCATAGTAGAGGTTGATAAATGCTTCAAGCGCTTCCTGTTCATCCGCGCCTTCTGTGTGGGCAAGGGGAAACAGGAGCCGTTCGGTGAGCGCGCCGTCGCGGATTTTGAAAAGGTTTACCATGTAGTGTGCGCCCTCGCGCGCGGCGCTCATGACATCGTAGGATTCTTTTTTAATGCCTATGATGGATTGGCTGGCGGTGATGGCGCGCAATGCGGTGATTTGGTCGCGCAGTTTAGCCGCTGATTCATACCTTCGCCCGCGTGACTCTTTCTGCATTTGGTCTTTTAGCTGCTCAACAAGCGTGCCGTAGTGCCCGCGGAAGAAGGGGAGCATGCGGCGGATGATGCGTTCGTATTGGGCTGGCGTGATAAGGCCTATGCAGGCGCCGGGGCAGCGGCCAAGGTGGTAGTTGAAACAAGGACGGGATGCAGTGCTCGATTTACCTCTCATGGGATATGCAGGATTTGCTCGGGATGCGCTTAAGCGAACACGCAGGGCGTTCGGATTACTCGCAGAAAAAGACGCGGTGTAATTCCCCTGCGAGGAATTACCCGCTCGGCTCTCGGCATTGCTCGCCCCGACATGGTTCAGACACCATGTCGGGGCACCATGCCCGCAATGCCTCCGAGACGCTTTTTCTATCGAGTAATCCTCACTGCAGGGAGAGGAATTATTCAATCCTTGTTTATGATGAGGGAGAGAAGTGGAAGGGGGTTTTTGGCAGTAGGGAAAAATGCGTTTGGCGAGGCGGAGGGCGGCGGAGGCATGGCGCGCGGAGGGAAAGGGTCCAAAGAGGATGGAGCGCGAACGCGCCGGGAGCAAGGGGCGGCGCACTAAGGTGACGTCAGCCCATGTTCTATCAAAGTCAAATTTTATATAGACATAGGATTTATCGTCTGCGAGCACGATGTTATAGGGCGGGTGGTGGCGTTTGATAAGTTCTGATTCGAGAAGCAGCGCTTCAGTTTCATTGGAGACCAGAATGGTTTCCATCGTATGGAGATGGCGTACCATGAGCTGCTTTTGGGGAGTGAGCTCTGGTGAGGGGCGTATGGTGTTTTTTGTCACGCGGAAATAAGAGCGGATGCGGTCGCGCAACCGTTTCGCCTTTCCAACATAGAGAAGTACCCCTTTTTTATCACGGAAAAGGTAGACTCCTGGCTGGGGAGGCAGACTGTTCAATTGGTCAAGAATACTCTTTGGTGGCATACTTATCTTACGTATAATTAGGGGCTAATTTTTCCGCGTATTTCTCGTAACTATCAGCGTTATTCTGCTTCTACGCATGGAGAAGCAGATAGATGCAGATGGTAACGCAGATAGATGCAGATTTTATTTCGCCATTCAGCCATTTAACCATATAAATGTAACGCCTTATGGATATAAAAACAATCATGACTAAAGAGGTGATTTCCTGTCATCCTGAAACCACGGTAGCGGAGATTGCCCGGTTGCTATTCGACCACAACCTTACGGGAATGCCAGTGGTAGATTATCACAACAAGGTCGTTGGCATTGTGACTGAGTACGACCTCATGAGCAAGCATATGGGGGTGCATATCCCCACCTATATGAAGCTCCTTGAGTCGCTGGGGAGGAATGAGGTAGGTACGAGGATACGGGATGAACTGGAGGCCATTCTGCGTACGACTGCCAAGGAAATAATGACTGATAAGGCAGTCACCGTGCGTCCTGAAAGTATCGTGGAGAACGCAGCACTCATCTTTAGCGAACAGCGGATCAATCCTCTTCCCGTGGTAGATAAGAGCGGTCAGCTGGTGGGTATTGTGTCGAGGGCGGATATTGTGAAATTGTTTAAGAAAAAATAATTGCGCTCCAAAGGGTATTGTTTTCTTTTGGCAGGCGGTGTATACTGTCTGCCGTTTGTTATCTCATATCAAAATGGTATGGACGCCATTATCGTCAAAGGCGCGCGGGTGCACAACCTGAAAAATATGGACGTGGAAATTCCGCGCAACAAGTTTGTCGTGCTCACGGGCATTTCCGGATCGGGCAAGTCTTCGCTTGCTTTTGACACCATTTACGCCGAAGGACAGCGGCGGTATGTGGAATCGCTCTCTGCCTATGCCCGTCAGTTTTTGGGGCTCATGGACAAGCCTGACGTGGACGATATTCGGGGCTTATCACCTGCCATTTCCATTGACCAGAAATCAGTATCGCACAATCCGCGCTCAACCGTGGGCACGGTCACGGAGATTTACGATTACTTGCGGCTCTTGTGGGCGCGTATCGGGCATCCCCACTGTCCGCAATGCGGCAGGGAAGTGATGCGCCAGACCGTGGATCAAATTATCAGCCGCTTGCTGCAGTTTCCGGACGGTGCGGTCTGCGTGATATACGGTTCGGTCATAAGGGACAAAAAGGGGGAGCATAAGAGCTTATTGCTGGAGATTGCGCGCGCGGGATTCGCGCGGGTGCGCGTAGACGGAGTGTTAATGAGTATTGATGAGGCGCGCGATGCGGCCATCGATAAACAGCGCAAACACAGTATTGCGGTCGTAGTGGACGAGGTTGCGGTCACGCGCACCCTGCGGGATGAGCAGGAACGCGGTGCACAGGCGCAGCGCAGCCATGCGCGCATTATCACTTCGTCGTTTACCGCAAAGTTGAATTTATACCAGAAGCAAAAAGGAGCGGGTGCGGTTGGGCAAGCTGCCGGGGAGCGTTCTCGCCTCGCGCAGTCGCTGGAGACCGCCCTTGATTTAGGCGACGGGTTTTGCAGCGTGGAGGTGTATAAGGGAGACACGAACGAAACGTTGGTGTTTTCAGAGCATTTCGCCTGCCCGGTATGCGACGTAAGCCTTCCTGACCTTGAGCCACGCCTCTTCTCTTTCAATTCTCCGCATGGCGCCTGTTCCGGCTGCACGGGACTTGGTACAAAGCTCGAGGTTGATCCCGATCTTGTTATTCCTAATAAAGGGCTCACCATTGCGCAGGGCGCTATACGCCCGTGGGCCCGTACTGGCACCACTGCGCCTTGGTACATGCGGATCGTGGAAGGGGTGGCGGAAGCGCATGGGTTTTCCCTGCATACACCCATTAAGAATCTTACCAAGAAACAATATGATCTCTTGCTCTATGGCACGGGAGACCGCACATACAAGATAGATTACGAAAGCGATTCGTTTACCGGAGATTACCAGACGCATTTCGAAGGCGTGATTCCGAATTTAGAACGCCGCTACCGCGAGACCGAGTCTGACTATATCCGCACTGAAATTGAGCGCTACATGCGGGTGCTTCCTTGCCCCGTATGTGGGGGAAAGCGATTGAAAATAGAGGCGCTCGCAGTCACGGTGCGTGAGAAATCTCTCTACGACGTTACTTCATTAACCATTGGGCAGGCGCGTGATTTCTTCGCCACTTTGAGTGATGAGCGTCAGCAAGTGAAGCAAGCTGCGCGTCGTGCCGCTCCCTTGCGGCCTGCGGATAGTGCGCTTACCGAGCGGGAGCGTACCATTAGTCGCCAGATCCTTAAGGAGATAATGGAACGGCTGCAATTTCTCTTGAATGTGGGGTTGAATTATCTCACGCTCGACCGCTCTGCCTCTACGCTCTCGGGCGGCGAATCGCAGCGAATTCGCCTCGCCACGCAGATCGGTTCCCAACTCTCGGGCGTTATCTATATTCTGGACGAGCCTTCCATTGGCCTTCATCAGCGCGATAACGCGAAGCTTATCGCAACGCTTAAGAATCTTCGTGATTTAGGCAATACCGTGCTCGTGGTCGAACATGACGAGGAAACCATACGATCAGCCGACCATGTGATAGACATCGGACCCGGCGCAGGCGCACACGGCGGCTGTCTTGTCGTGCAGGGCACACCTGCACAGGTGGCGCGTCACCCCACCTCGCTCACCGGCGCATATTTATCTGGGAAAAGGGAGATTGCGTCCCCCTCTCACTACCGTCGCGGCAATGGCAAATACGTGGTCGTGAAAGGCGCGCGCGCATTTAATCTGAAAAATATTGACGTCACTATACCATTGGGGAAACTGGTGTGCATTACCGGCGTGTCAGGTTCGGGCAAGTCCACGCTTATGACTGAGATTCTCGCCAAAGCGCTGCTGCAGAAATTTTGGAATGCACGCGAACAGCCTGCGGAACACGATGCGATCGAAGGCACTGAATTTTTGGACAAAGTGATCGTCATTGACCAATCTCCCATCGGCAGAACGCCGCGGTCAAACCCCGCCACGTATACCGGCGTGTTTACCCCCATCCGTGAGCTCTTTACGGAGGTGCCGGAAGCGCGCATGCGGGGGTATCGGCCTGGACGGTTTAGCTTTAATGTGCGCGGCGGGCGGTGCGAGGCGTGTCAGGGCGACGGCTTAGTGCGAATTGAGATGCATTTTCTGCCGGACGTGTACGTAGAGTGCGAGGAATGTGGTGGCAAGCGCTACAACCGGGAGGCGCTCGAAATCCACTACCGTGGCAAAACCATTGCAGATGTGCTTGCTATGACCGTGGAGGAGGCGGAGAACTTTTTCCACGACATTCCCTCCATCCGCGAGAAATTTGCCACGCTTTCAAGCGTGGGGTTGGGCTATATTACCCTTGGCCAATCAGCGACGACCCTGTCAGGGGGCGAAGCGCAGAGGGTGAAGCTCTCTTCCGAGCTTTCCCGTCGTTCCACGGGAAGGACGCTCTATATCCTTGATGAGCCGACAACGGGCTTGCATTTTGAAGACGTGAAGCGGCTCCTCGGGGTATTGCTGAAACTCGTGGACCGCGGCAATACGGTCCTCGTGATTGAGCACAATCTTGACGTCATTAAAAGCGCAGACTGGATTATTGATCTCGGGCCTGAGGGGGGGGATGAGGGCGGCAGGATCGTCGCGGAAGGCACGCCTCGAGACGTGGTACAGGTAAAGGCAAGCTATACGGGTCAGCACCTCAAGAAAATTCTCATGAAGGACAAATAAGCGATGGGTTGAATTTTCCCTGTGGCCGAAATGCTGCATTTCGGCCACCTTTTTGCTTGATAGGAGTGATCTTTTATGGGAATATGAAAGAGAATAACAATATGCCAGATGATACTACAATAAGCGACCAACCCACGGGAGTTACTCCCGCTATGCCAAGTGAGGACACGCCGGTTGGGCAAAATGAACCGGCACCGCAGGGTGAAGTTCCTGTCAGTATTTCCAATGAGTCCGAAGTGGAATCGGCGCCGGGTGCGGATGCGCCACTCACGGAAGAGCCGGTCGCGGTTACTCCCAGCTCCCCGCCCACTGAAGTGGTCACTCCTCCTCTAACAGGAGGGGATGCGCCTTCACTGTCGGAATCAGATCCGACAATTCCAAGTTCAGTCGTACCACCGCTAGCACCTGCCGCACCCGCTCCTCTCATGGGACAGTCACCGCACGTCAATCTCAAATCCTTGTGGATTAAAGCCATGGAGACCATCAGATTTCGTAAGCAGGCAAAGCTTGAAAAAATCATGGAGCATGTGAGAGTAAAAGGCTCTATCACGAATGACCAAGCGCAAAAGCTCCTCCGCGTTTCTGACGCTACTGCCAGCCGTTATCTTCTCTCACTTACCCAACAAGGCCGCCTGCGGAAGGTAGGCAAGACCTCTGCCAGCCGCTATGAGCCGACCGTCGGCTCAAACGGAGGGAATTGAGCCGATCAACCATTAGAAAATGGCAACAAGGTGCGTCTGGAATTGCCACGCGATCCAACCCACTCTCTCGGTCTCCCACTTCCAGGGGGAGAACCTAATACATAAGAGTCCTCCCCTTAAAAAGGGGTCGCTCTTGCGACGGGCGTCCAGTGGACGCCCGGTGGAGGATCGAGGTGGGGGTGTCGATAGAAAGTAGAGCAAGTTATAGATAAAATCATTTACACGTATGAGAGCCGCGGTGTGCCGCATTTCGCAGTGAGGACTGTTTGAGGCAGTCCCGATAAGCTTTGGTTTATTAGGATTGGGGGCTTATCAGGACGGCCCCGACACGTAGTGTCGGGGGCCGAGTTCCGCAACAAGAAAGGCGGCACACGCGGCGGGACATATCATATTTCTAAAAGTGTTTTTCTATACACTGGTAGGTATTTATGGAAATTATTTTAGCTACCCGAAATATTGATAAGCTCAAGCACTTTTCCATTTTCTTCAAAGATCTAGGTTTGTCTTTGGCGTTGCCGAGAGAAGAAATCAATGTGGATGAGGATTTACCGACATTGAAGGATAATGCGGAGAAGAAAGCGCTCACATATTCTGATTTATATCCGCAACAGTTTATAATTGCCTCTGACGGCGGCATCACCATTCCCTATCTTGGGAACAACTGGAACCATGTGCTGACGCGCAGGTTGTCTGGGCTTGATGCAACTGGCGTATTCACCGATCGGCAACGGTGCGAAGCATTGCTTGCATTGTTAAAGAATGCCAAAGGTGATGAGCGTCGCGTTTCGTGGCGCGAAGCCTATGCGGTCGCACGCGGCGGAAGGATTTTATTTTCTGGAGAATTATCAGGGGCAGATAACCAAGGAATTCTTTTGGACTATATTCCTGATGATTTTCAGGAGAGCGGCTATTGGATCGGATATGTATGGTACGACCCACGATTTAAGAAAACGTTCATGAGGCTCACCGATGAAGAAAAGAAAAGCCGCGACAGCGCAATGGCACAATTTATGCAGGTCGTAAGGGAGAGAAACATTTTTAAACAATAATACGGATCACACGCAATCTTACTGGACTACCCATACAGCTTGGCTATCCTGAACAAGTGAAACTTCTTATCCCTGACCCCTCTGACTACGGTACGGAAATTCTTTAGTTTTGCGTTAAACGACTCTGC